>DASVTM010000062.1:0-3518 GCA_036387575.1 Brevundimonas sp. | reverse complement strand
CGTAAGACGCTTTGATGGCGGAGGCGTCCGCCCCGACGCCAAAGCCCTTGTCGGTCTTCGCGGTGGAGCCGTCACGCAGGGTGACCCGGCTGACGCGGCCCATCTCCGTCATGACGAAGACCCCGGCGGGCGCACGTGAGGGATGGAAGATGTTGCATCCGTCCGGCGAGGCTATCGCCGTATCCGATGTGCCCGAGAGCGCTTGAACCTCGCCGATGGTCTGGCCGATGCGAATCGGGCCGATGCCCTCGGCGGTCACGAGATTGGGGTCAGCGGGAGGTGATTCGGCAGACGCGGTCGTGGGTGCGGCAGGAGCCTCGGCCTGCTCCGCGGGCTTGGGCTGGCCGCAGGCGGCGAGCGCGAGGACGGCGAAGGAGGTCAGAACGGTGGCGCGACGAATCATCGGGCAAGCTCCAGTTGCGAACGGCCGGAGTACAACGCATAAAAACGGCGCGCGATAGCATCGCGCGCCGTTCGAATGTCGGTCGACCGCCGAAACGGCCAAGCGCCTGAAAGACCTAGTCTTCCTTGGGCGTCAGAACCTGACGGCCGCGATAGGTGCCGGTCTTCAGGTCGATGTGGTGCGAGCGGCGCAGCTCGCCGGTGTCCTTGTCCTCGGTGTAGGCGTTGACGCCGAGGGCGTCATGCGAACGACGCATGTTGCGACGCGAGGGTGATACTTTGCGTTTCGGAACTGCCATGTCCGTCTCAATCTCAGGGCTCGGCGCTACCTACACGAAGAAGCGCGAAAAACAGAAGCGGCGGCCCATCGGTGAGCCGCCTGCGAGCGGGGGCTTATGCCGGAACCGGTTGGAACTTTCAAGGGGTCATGAAACACCGCCGGCTAAAGCCTCAATCGACGGTCGGCGACACCAGTGTCTTGATGATCCGTGCAGGATTCCCCGCCACGACTACATCCGCTGGCACGTCCTTTGTCACGACGGCTCCTGCGCCGATGATAGCCCGATCACCGATGGTGACGCCAGCCAGCACGATCGCACCGCCGCCCAGCCAGACGTCGTTGCCGATTCGGATCGGTCGGGCGCTCTCGAGACCCGCCTTGCGCTCGGCGGCGTCCAGCGGATGCTCCGGCGTCAGCAGTTGCACGCCCGGACCACACTGAAAGTCGTCGCCGATGATGATTTCGGCGCAATCCAGGAAGACGCAGTTGGCGTTGACGAATGCGCGCTCGCCGACGTGGATGTTGTCGCCGTAGTCGCAGAAAAAGCCGGGCATGATGACGGCAGCGCCGTCAGCCGCCTTTACCAGTTCGTTGACCAGAGCCCGTCGCGCGACCCGGTCGGGCTCGGTGTTGATCCGCACGGTAAGGCCCACGGCACGAGCGCGCCCTTCGGCCAGTTCCGCGTCGCCTGGGTCATAGACACTACCGGCCAGCATCTTCTCGCGTTCGGTCAGGAGCGGTTCCGTCATGGCGCCGGACTTGCCGCAATGATCTGGGCAGCGTCAAATGACATCAACAAAGGGAGCCGATCGTGGATCAGATGACGCAGGCAAAGCCGCGCAACCGCAGTCTCAAGGTGTGGCTGATCGTGGACACCGGAGTGTCGATCCTCGCAATCGTGCCGGTGGCGATGTTTGGAATGATGTCGGTGATGGCGTCGGATGCAGGGGTCAACGCTGCGATCATGACCTTCATCTGGACCGGCCTGACCTTTCCGGTCGCGGTGGCCTTGTCGCCGATATTGGCCTGGATCGCCTTTGCCTTGCGCCGGGAGCGAACGGCGGTGATTCTGAGCCTGCTTCCAGTGCTTTGGGTGATCGCCATCATCGCGATGTTCGTCGTCGGGTTCGGCGACCCGCAGCCAGTTTAGACGGCCAGCAGCCGGTCCGCGACCGCTTCACCGATAGCCAGAGAACTCGTCAGGCCAGGGCTTTCGATGCCGAACAAGGCCATCAAGCCTTCGATGCCGTGATCCTCGGCGCCGCGAAGCTGGAAGTCGGGCTGGACCTCGCCGGGGCCGTGCAGTTTGGGACGGATACCGGCGTAGTCGGGCGTCAGGGCGCCGTCGGGAAGGCCCGGCCAGAAACGCCGGATATAGGTCGCGAACTCTTCGGCCTTGGCTGGGTCGACCGAATAGTCCTCGGTCTCGACATAGACCAGGTCGGGACCGAACACGGCCTGCCCGCCGAGGTCCTTGCGGTAGTGGGTGCCGAGCGCGCCGGCGATGGGCGGCGGATAGATCAGCTTGTCGAACGGGGCCTTGCCGGTCAGGCGGAAATAGACGCCCTTGCCGAAATGGCCTGCCGGAATGTGGTCGGCGGGGAAGCCGTCGATCAGGGCAGCGACATGCTGGGCCTGAAGGCCGGGCGCGGTGATCAGCAGGCGGGTCGTCAGGGTCGCGCCCCCCTCCCCGCCGGCCGTGATGGTGAAGCCGCCGCCAGTCAGGGGCTCGGCGCGCTCGAACGGGGTGGACAGGACGACCGAGCCGCCCGCGTCCTCGATCTCTCCTTGCAGGGCCAGCATATAGTCGTGGCTGGCGAACAGGCCGCTCTCGGGCGACAGGATGGCGGCGTGGGCGTTCAACGCCGGCTCCATCGCCCGCGTCTGGGCGCCGGTCAGATGCTCCAGCCCCTCGATGCCGTTGGTCGTCGCCTGTTCGAATATCTGCTCGATATGGCCGACTTCGTCTTCCTGCGTCGCCACGACCAGCTTGCCGCATTTGCGGTAGTCGATCTTGTGGCTCTCGAGGTAGCCGTACAGCGCACGACGGCCCTCGACGCAGAACCGGGCCTTCAGCGAACCGGTCGGATAGTAGAGCCCGCCTTGGATGACTTCGGAGTTCCGCGAGGAGACGCCCTGCCCGATATGGCCTTCCTTCTCCAGCACAAGAACGGTCAGTCCGCGCTTCGCCAACGCCCGTCCGCAGGCGAGGCCCACGGCCCCTGCTCCCACCACGGTCGCGTCGAAGTCGAACTCGGTCATGCTTCGGTTTTGGCTCCATACCTTCGTTGCGCCTCGGCCTCGAAACTGGATATCAGCTTGCCGACTGCGAGCTGAAAATTGGCCTGCAGCATGGCGTTCAGGATCGGCGACCGGAAGGCGAAGTCGATCATGAACTCCAGCCGCGTGCCTGCGGGGTCCTCATGGAAGTCCCAGCGGTTCTTCAGGTGTTTGAACGGTCCCCGGATCAGGCCGACCTCGACGCGCGGCAGGTTGCGATCATGCCGCACCCAGGTCGAGAACCGCTCCTTGAGGAACGAGAAGCCGACCTGCGCCTCGGCATCGACGAGAGTGACGCCCGGCGCCTCTTCACGCGCGTTCCAGACCCGCATGGAGCTGACCCACTTCACGAACTCCGGATAGGCGCGCACGTCCGCCACCAGCGCAGCGAGCTGCTGGGGTTCGTAGGGCAGGATGCGGGTGACGGTGTGGACGGCCAAGCGGTCGTCAGCGTCCCGTATGGGCAAGACGCGCGGCCTTCAGCCGGGCGAAGTCGTCACCGGCGTGGTGCGAGCTGCGGGTCAGGGGCGAGGATGAGACCATCAGAAACCCCTTG
>DASVTM010000061.1:0-14046 GCA_036387575.1 Brevundimonas sp. | reverse complement strand
TGTCAGCTGAAGTAGGTCGAGCGAGGCGCGGATGATGAGGCCTTCAGTGTGAGGCCTTGGGGGCGGGCACGGCCGGCTCGCCCTTGTTCGCGATAGGCTTGCCGAGCTTCTGGCGTCCGGCGCGGATTTCGGCGGCACGGTCCCACCCCCTTTGGCCACCGAAATTTACGGCGATCCAGATCACCAGCCGTTCCCAGCGGCCGACGTTCCGTTCGATCATCCCTTCCAGAAGGATGTCGTCGGATTCCTTGCGGCTGTAGGGCGTCTCCCGGGTCACCCCGACGGTGTGGTTCCACCGACCATCGCCCTGGGTGTCGTAGAGGAAGTCGTGGACGATCGCCGCCTTCACCCAGGGACCGTCGGGCGGATAGAAGGACCAGACCAGTCTCGGGATCGAGGTCAGGTCTGTGACGAACCCGGCCGGCACGATGATCTCCTCGTCGCGTCCGGGACCGCTGTAGTAGGACATCGGCCGCTGCAGGGCCCACAGCGAGCGGCCGTCGCGGATCGCCGGTCCGTCCCGGTTGTCGAGCAACACCAGATAGAGTTTGTGCGGAAAACGGCGGCGCGGTTTGGGTTCAGGCATAACACGATCCAATGAAACGGTCCGGAGCCGCAGGGCCCCTGGATCCGGCGTCGGTCGCACAGGCTGATCGCGTTCGCGATCGGGACCGGTGATCGGCTACGGTGCGCAGACCTTCAAGGGAGTGACGCCATTGAGCCGGTTTCTGATGCCGTTGAGCGAGTACAATCGAATTTATCAGGTGGCGCACGGAGTTCTTCACGACGTCGCCCGGTCCGAGAAGGCCTGCCTCTTCTTCGCCTGCTTCGGGGCCATGGTCCTGACCAAACACTACAAGATCAAGGCGCAGGCGGTGGCCGGCGGCTTCGCCCTTTGCGTCAACGACGACCCCCAGATCGCCTTCTTCGGCCATCCCCTTCGACACAGCCACTCTTGCTCGGCGGCGCGGAGCCCGTCGATTATACCTGCGGTCATGATCCAGACGGTCATTATACGAAGGGATCGTAAGCCCAAGTGCCGTTGCGGAGGACGAGAAACCGGCCGGCCTTCGGCCACTAACGAGCGGGGTTCAGCCGGCCTGACGGCGCAGAATGTCGACCAAGGCACGCAGGCTGGCCGAGCCTTGGCGATGTCGGGGATAGTAGAGGTAGAAGCCTGGATAGGTTTCGCACCAGGGACGCAGGACCTGCACGAGCCGCCCGCTGGCGATGTGGTCGGCCACGACATGCTCCAGAACGCAGGCCAGCCCAACGCCCTGGAGCGCCGCCGAAATCATCAGGTCGTGGCTGTCGAGGATTAGCGGTCCATCGACCGCAACAGTGAGCGCTCTACCGTCATTGACGAACTCCCATCGGAACAGGCCGCCACTGCCCGGCTGACGCTGCGCCACGCACAGATGGTCATGCAGATCGTAGGGGGTCTCCGGCTGAGGTCGGGTCTCGAAATAGGCCGGCGAGGCGACGACAGCCGTTCTGAAGTCCTGCGTTAGACGGACGCCCACCATATCCTGCGCCACATCATCGCCGATCCGGATACCGGCGTCGAAACCCTCCTGAACGATGTCGACGAACTTCTCGTTGATGACGATTTCCAGCGTCACGTCCGGCCATTGCCGTGCGAACAGTCCAAGGATCGGCGCCATCACCATGGTCGCGGCCGTGAAGGGCGCGTTGATCCGCAGGCGTCCCTGCGGCTGCCCGCTCAGCTCATGGATATCCGTCACGGCAGCGGTGATGTCGGCGAAAGCGGGAGCGATCCTGTCCAGCAAAGCCTGGCCGGCCTCCGTCGGCGCGACCGTACGTGTCGTGCGCGCCAAAAGCCGAACCTTCAAACGCGCCTCCAGAGAGCGCAGGGAGTGGCTGAGCGTTGACGGCCTGAGGTTTAGCTTCACTGCCGCGCGTCGAAAGCTCTTTTCCTGCGCAACAGCAACGAAGGCCGACAATTCCGCAAACTCAGTGGACCGCATGATTGATGGCCTGTGTTCATCAGCTGATGCCATATAGCATGGATTATCGCCATGGGTGGGCCGGCCTTAGATAGACCTCCGTAACTCACGAGGATTTTCACCATGGATCACATCGCTTCCACGACGGACGCCACCGACGGACAAGCCCGAATGGCCGGGCGGGTCGCCATCGTCACCGGGGCCGGCAGCGGCATCGGCCGCGCGGCCGCTCTGCGCTTCGCTATGGAGGGAGCGAGCGTCGTGCTCGCCGGCCGCCGCCGGGCCGAACTCGACGAGACGGCCGCTCTGATCGTTGACCAGGCCGGGGTCGCCTTCGTCGTCGCGACCGATGTCTCGGTCGAAGCCGAGGTCGCGTCGCTGGTCGCCAAGACGATCGCGCGCTTCGGCCGTCTGGACGCCACGTTCAACAATGCCGGAATCGAGGGCGTGTTCGGCCCCATCACGGCGCTGACGGAAGCCGACTTCGATCAGGTCATCCGGGTGAACCTCAAAGGCGCCTGACTTTCCATGAAGCACCAGATGATCGCCATGATCGCGGGCGGGCAGGGGGGGGCAATCGTCAACACCTCGTCCTTCGTCGCCAAGAACGCTCTCGCCGGCGCCTCCGCCTATGCCGCCAGCAAGGGCGGTCTGGATGCGATGGTGGCCGGTCTCGCAGTCGAGGGCGGCCCTCACGGGATCAGGATCAACAACGTCCTGCCCGGGGCGATTGATACGTCGATGTTCGCCCGCCTCGACGGGGCCGCCGCCGCGGCGGCCGTGACCCGCCAGACCCCGCTCGGGCGTCTTGGCCAGCCCGCAGACGTCGCCGATGTCGCGGTTTGGCTGGCCTCCGACGGCGCGCGGTTTGTCACCGGCCAGACGATCTTGGTTGACGGCGGTCTTAATCTGCCCGGTGTCCGCTAAACCGAAACGCGTGACAGGGCCCGCCACCTGTGATGACGGCAGCGGGCCTCATCTCGCGGTCTGCGTTTCCCCCTTGATGTTTCTGGCCGCAGCTTCCGCTGTTCGCTCCCGGAACTGCTCCACCATCCACTCGATGACCGCGCGCAGGCGAGGAGAGAGCTGGCGCGTGTGAGAGTACAGGACGTGGACCGGCAGGACGGCGGGCGGATAGTCCTTGAGGACCTCAACCAGGACGCCCGCCGCCACATCCACCTCGACGCGGTATTTGGGCACCTGGATTAAGCCAAGCCCGAGGCCCGCCGATGCGACGTTCGTTTCCGGGCCGATGACGGTGATCGCGGCGGGGAGCACCATTTTGCGATGCTTGCCGTCGATAGCGAAGTCGAAGGGCGCGATCTCCGGAGCGTCCGGCGCGTAGTAGCCCACCATCCGATGACCCTTGCGCTCGAGATCATCGGGCGTCAGGGGAACCCCGTGGCGCGAAAGGTAGTCGGGGCTTGCGTATGTCCCTCGCTGCAGGGTCGCAAGACGGCGACGGATCAGGGAGCTGTCCACTGTTAGTTCCCCGGCTCTCAGCATGCAGTCGTAGCCTTCGCGAACCATGTCCATGGCCTGGTGCGCCTCACCGATGTGAAGCTGCAGATCGGGGTAGGTTTCAAGGAACTTCGGCAAGCCGGGAAGAAGGAAGTGGCGGGCCTGGGTGCCGTGGACATCAATCCGCACCAGACCTGACGGTTTGCCTCCAGTGAACCCGGCCTCCGCATCTTCGAGGTCGGAGATCAGATCAATACAGCGGCGGTAATAGGCTTCCCCGTCCAGTGTCGGGCTGACGCTTCGCGTGGTGCGCTGCAGGAGGCGGACGCCAAGCCGCGCCTCCAGTCCTTTCACAGCATCGGTCACGGATGAGCGCGGTAGACCGAGATCCTCAGCGGCCTGGGTGAAGCTGCGTCGCTCCACGATCCGGGTGAAGACCCGCATCGCATCGAACCGATCCATTGTTCGCACTTTCGGATTGTGATGCCGGTTTGTGCCTGATTATCGCGCCGCTGGATACAGGCACCTTCTGGTCATCGGACGCCGACACGCGGTGGCCACAGCAAGGAAAAAGACCATGACCAACACCACTCACAAAGTCGCCATCGTCACGGGCGCAGCCGGCGGCATCGGCGCCGCCGTCTCGGAGCGTCTGGCGCAAGACGGCTTCATCGTCGTCGTCAACTACGCCGGTAAGGCCGAACCCGCCGAGGCCTTGGTCGCCAGGATCGAAGCCGCCGGTGGTCGCGCCGTCGCCGCCCAGGCCGACATCTCTGACTCGGCCGCGGTGGCCCGCCTGTTCGACACCACGGAAGCCGCGTTCGGTGGCGTGGATGTCCTCGTCAACAACGCCGGCATCATGCAACTCGCCACGATCGGCGAGAGCGACGACGCCCTGTTCGACCGCCAGATCGCGGTGAACCTGAAGGGCACGTTCAACACCCTGCGCGAAGCCTCGCGCCGCCTGCGCGACGGCGGCCGGATCATCAACTTCTCGTCCAGCGTCACGACGATGCTGCAGCCGACCTACGGCGTCTACGCAGCGACAAAGGCGGCGGTCGAGGCCATGACCAGCATCCTGACCAAGGAACTGCGCGGCCGGGCCATCACCGTCAACGCCATCGCCCCTGGACCGACGGCCACCAAGCTGTTCCTCGACGGCAAGCCGCAGGAGGTCATCGATCGTCTGTCGAAGATGGCGCCGCTGGAACGCCTCGGTCAGCCCGAGGACATCGCCGCCGCCGTGGCCTTCCTGGCCGGACCGGACGGCGCCTGGATCAACGGCCAGACCCTGCGCGCCAACGGCGGCATCGTCTGAGCCTCGCCTCACCGACCCGATTGAACCTCATCCACATCACGGCCTGAGCCGCATCGCCCGAGGGCGGTGCGGGAGGGCTCCCCGAACAAGGAACACCACAATGTCCAAGCAAGTCATCCTCGTCACCGGCGCCTCCTCCGGCTTCGGCCTCATGACCGCCAAGGCCCTCGCCCAGGCCGGTCACACCGTCTACGCCACCATGCGCGAGACCGAGGGCAAGAACGCCCCCCGCGTCATCGAGGTCGCTGAATGGTCCAAGGCCGAAGGCGTCGACCTGCGCACCGCCGAACTCGACGTCCAGTCGGACGCCTCGGCTGACGCCGGCGTCGCCTACATCCTCAAGGACGCCGGCCGCCTCGACGTCATCGTCCACAACGCCGGGCACATGATGTTCGGTCCGGCCGAAGCCTTCACGCCGGAGCAGTTCATCCAGCAGTACGACGTCAACGTTCTCGGCGCCCAACGGGTCAACCGCGCCGCGCTCCCCTACCTGCGCGGGCAGGGCAAGGCCCTGATGATCTGGGTCGGATCGTCCTCGACACGCGGCGGCACCCCGCCGTTCCTGGCGCCATACTTCGCCGCCAAGGCGGCGATGGACGCGCTGGCGGTCTCCTATTCGACCGAACTGGCCCTGTGGGGGATCGAGACGACAATCATGGTCCCCGGCGCCTTCACCAAGGGCACCAACCACTTCGCCCACTCCGGTTCTCCCGCGGACACCGAGCGCGCCGCCGAATACGAAGCCGGTCCCTATAAGGGCATCGTCGACAAGGCGCTGAAGGGTCTGGCCGGTCTGGAACCTGCAGACGCCGATCCGGCCGAGGTGGCCCGGGAGATCGTGCGCGTCGTCGACGCCCCGTTCGGCAAGCGCCCGTTCCGGGTCCACGTCGATCCGTCGCAGGACGGCGCCGAGATCGTCAACGGCGTCGCCGACCGGATGCGCCGCGAGATGTACCGCAACATCGGCCTGCAGGACCTGCTCAGCCCGGCCGAGACCTGGAAGCACGCCGCCGACGTCTGACCTCAACCTTTCCGCCGGCGCTCCCGCGTCGGCGGACGCCTTTTTGATCGGAGCCCTTCAATGACTAATTCCATTTCCACACCCGCCCGCCAGCCGGCCCTTGTCTTCCTCGCCGTCGGCGGCATCGCCGCCGTCACCGCCTCAGCCGCAGCCACCTCCAGCCTTGCCCTCGGCTTCTTCCCCTGGGCCATGTTTGTGGGCTGGGTCGCCTGGTACACACGCCCCACTTCTGCTCGCCAGGGTGTAGCGACCTGGCTGTGTCTGCTGGGCGGTCTCGCGTTCGGGGCGCTCGCTGTCATGGCGCTCCGCACGCTGACGCCAAGCCTCGGCATCTTCGCACTAAGCGCGGTCGTCTTCGTCGTCGCCCTCACAGTGGTTTCCATGCGAAACCTCCGCTTGGTCGATAACATTCCCGCCTGGTTCCTTGGGCTGATCGCCTTCTTCGCCTCACACATGGAGCCCGGTGTGATTTCGGTGGCCGAATTGGGAGCAACGTCGGCCATGGGCGTGGGAGGGGGCTGGCTGTCAATGCAATTGCAGCGGCGTCTTGCAGTCGCACATTGAGCCCCGTAGGGACGACGGCCAGGTTTCTCCTCCGTCGCCCTTGCGGGCGTCCACGCTCGGGTTGCAGGTTCAAATGTCCGGCGATACTCGCGCTACGCCCACCTTCTCGAATGGGCACGGTCACCCTCCATTTGCAGCCGCCGCATCAGGTAGATTTCGCTCTTTTCGATAATCTCAGGTTTTACGTAGGCAGGGATTAATCGGCGGGAAATGCTGTTCATGTAATCTGCTCAAATGCGTATCAGTACACTCACCAACTGGGCCTATGCAGCAACGCTGATCCTCACAGGTCTCTCAGGCGCCGCCTTCATCAGCGCGGCTCATTCGGCTCAGGAAGAGCGCCTGGCTGTCGAAGAGCATCTGCGTATCGATGTGATCGCCGAGGACTTGGCTCTGGGCGTGGAAAAACTGTCTGACGAGGCGCGACTTTACGCCATGCGCAGGACGGCCCGGCACCGCGACAGTTATGTCCACCAGCGCGAGGTCGTTGGCTCGCTCGACGGGGCGCTGGAACGGGCGCGCGCCGCAGATCCTGTTGCGGGGGAGCGGGCTGCGATCGATGAAGCGGAGCGTCAGCTCGTAGAGCTCGAGAGGATCGAGGACGCGGCGGTTGCCGCCGTTGCGGAGGGCCGCACGGACCTTGCCCGCAGCATGTTGTTCGGGGCCGAACACGAGCGCGCCCAGGCCGCCGTCCTCACTGCTCTCGAGAGTTTCCGAGCCTTGGCGACCGCCCGGACGGAGACCCGCATGAACGCAGCGCATAGGGCGAGCGATCTGGCGGGGTTGGTGGCCCGGATCACGCTCGGGATCACGGCTCTCGTGTTTCTGGCAGTGCTCTACTTCATCCTGCGACGCCGCGTGGCCCTGCCGCTGGCCCGGATGGCCGGTATCGTCACGAAGCTCGCCGACCACGACTACGATGTCGATGTGCCCGACGACCGAAGGCGTGACGAAATCGGAGAGATGGCCCAGGCGATCCAGGTGTTTCGTCAGACCGGTCTGGAGCGTGAGCGGCTGGAGGCCGAGCGTCTCGCTGATCAGCGGGTCAAGGACGGCATCCTGCAGATGATGCATCGTCTCCAGGCTTGTGAGACCCGCGACGAGTTGGCCGGTGTGGTGGCCTGTTTCGCGCCGCAGACCTTTCCGGCACTGGCTGGCGCGCTCTATGTGATGGACCAGGGCGGCAACGGCCTGGTTCGCGCAGCGGACTGGCTCAATCCCGTTCAGGCGGATGCAGTGTTCGCGGCGACCGCCTGCTGGGGCCTGCGTCGCGGTCGGCCTCACGTCAGCAATGCCGAGGCGCACGATATCGCCTGCCCTCACATCCACTCCGGGGACGCCATCGGCCTCTGCCTTCCGCTTCATGCGCAGGGCGAGACGATCGGACTTCTCTATCTCGAGGAGAGGCCGGAGATTGAGGACAGCGCCTCCCGGGTGTTTCTCGACCTGATGGCCGACAACATCGCCCTGGCCTTGGCGAATTTGCGCCTGCGCGAGCGGCTGGCCGACCTGGCCGTGCTGGACGGCCTCACGGGACTGAAGAACCGCCGGGCGCTGGATCAGCGGCTCGCCAGCCTTTCTGAGGAAGAGGCGGTCGCCTGTGTCATGATCGACATCGACCATTTCAAGCGCTTCAACGACACTTTCGGTCATGACGCTGGAGACGCCGTGATGACCCATGTGGCGCAGATGATGAAAGAAACACTCGGCGCGGCGGGGGAGGCTTATCGCTTCGGCGGCGAGGAGTTCACCCTCGTCATCCCCGGCGCAAGCGCCGCTGACGCTCGCGCGCATGCGGAGGCGCTCAGGCTCCGGATCAGTGAAGCCCAGCTCGCCCACCATGGCCGGATGCTCGGACGCATCTCCATCTCTCTGGGGGTGGCGGCGGCTCCTGGTGATGGTCCGCCCGCGACGCTTCTCCGACAGGCGGACGGCGCCTTGCTGCACGCGAAACAAAACGGTCGTGACAGGACAGTACTTGCGGGCGAGTTGAGCCCGGACGTTCAGCGTCAGCGAGCCTGATCCGACCGCGGCGCAGTACACAGGGGGCTTCGCGCCGTTAGACGTCTGCTTTTAGGCGTCAGCACTCAGACACCCTTGAGAACCGCAGGCGATGCCTCTCCAGAAGGGGCTTCTGTGAACCATGTCCGCCCCGCGACCACGGTGGCGACCACATTTGAGACAACGAAAGCCGGACGTTGACCGTCCAGAACAGGCGGAGATACGACTTGCGATGATGGTAGGATTGCCAACGCTGGCAAGCCCCGTCCCGGTCGGCTTCCGGCAACCGAGTCCGCTTGGCGGTGTTTGCGGTCTTAGGTTGGAGGTCCGGAACATGCAACTTGAACGTCTCGTCTACTGTAGCCGAGCCACCGTGCCGACCGACTCCCTCTTAGTCGTGGCTGAAATCCTGGCGGTTTCGCAGCGGAACAATGATCGCGACAAACTAACCGGCGCCTTGGCCATCAACGATGGTTGGTTTCTACAAGTTATTGAAGGGTCAGCAGACAACATCGACCGATTGTTAGGTCGGCTGAAGTCAGACCCTCGTCACAGGGACGTCGAGATCCTGCAACGCGGTCCGGTCACCAGTCGACTTTTCGACAAGTGGTCTATGGCTAGCGCACGGATCACGCCGAGCCTTCGTTCCGACCTGGTCGCGCTGGTCAACGAGTGCCGTACTTCGCCGGCGGATGCGGTGACGGCGCTTGCACAAATCGTCGCCATCAACGAGGCCGCCAACACCTGAGTCGGCCGGTTTCAGCAAGCGAGCGGGCAAGCGTCCGCCAACTAAAGGCTATGGCGATGATTGCGCCTCCGCGATTCTGAACTAAAGCATAGCTCTAAGGACCGCGGCGCGCGGATGCGCGGACACGAAGAGGAAGCCTGTTTGATTGATCACGAGGCTCTTCGAAATCCTGGCTCCATGAGCGGCGACGGCGGCTGCAGCGGCGCCCACCCCTGTGCTCGACTACGCGAGACGTCTCCGGGTGTTATTGAGGCGACCCGATGCGCGGGGGATGTCACCCGATGATCTCGAGACCGCCAGTCGCATCTTCAGGACGGCGAGGACCGTGACTGAGCGTCTCCAGTCCAAGGCCATGTTGCGCGAGAGCGAGGCGCGGCTCCGCTTCATGCAGCAACTTGAGGAGCGGTTGTTTCGATCCGTCGAGGCCGGCGAAGCCATGGGCGCGGCCGCCGAATTGCTGGGCCGCCATCTCTCGGCGTCCCGCTGCGCCTACGCTGACGTCGATCCTGATACCGACCGGTTCTGGATCCGCAGCGACTATACCGCGCCAGGGGTGGAGAGCTCAGCCGGGGCGTACAGTCTTGACCTGTTCGGACCGCGAGCGTCGGCGGATATGCGTGAGGGACGGACCCTTGTCGTGCGCGACGTGGCCGAAGAACTCGAGCCGGGCGAGGGCCGCGAGATGTTCCAGGCCATCGGGATCAACGCCATCATCTGCTGCCCGCTGGTGAAGAACGGACGACTGGCCGCCATGATGGCGCTTCACCAGACAGAAGCCCGTGACTGGACTCCGGCCGAAATCGCCCTGGTCAATGAAGTGGTCGAGCGATGCTGGGCGCATGTGGAGCGTGTCGGGGCCGAGGCTCGGTTGCGGGAAAGCGAGGAAAGACTTCGTCTGGCCGTGGAGAGCGCGGACGTCGGGTTCTGGGATGTGGACACGGTCAGGGAACGCCTCATCTGGCCAGCGCGAACCAAAGCCATGTTCGGGATCTCGCCGGAAGTGCCGGTGACGATGCAAGACTTCTACGACGGACTTCATCCGGAAGATCGGGCGGCGACGATCGACGCCTTCACGGCTGCGGCGGATCCAGGCCGGCGCGCGCTCTATGACGTCGAATATCGAACTGTCGGCAAGGAAGACGGCGTACAGCGCTGGGTCGCGGCCAAGGGGAGGGGCGTGTTTGACGGGGCAGGCCGGTGCCTGAGGGTCGCCGGCACAGCCGTTGAGGTTACGGCGCGAAAGGCCGCCGAGGAAGCCCTCCGGGAGTTGAACACGACGCTTGAGGCCCGTGTCGCTCAAGCGATCGCAGAGCGCGAGGAGGCGCAGGCGGCGTTGAGGCAGAGCCAAAAGATGGAGGCGATGGGCCAACTCACCGGCGGTGTGGCGCATGACTTCAACAACCTTTTGACACCGATTGTCGGGGCGTTGGACATGCTCGAGCGGAGAAAGCTTGGAGGCGAACGTGAGCAACGCCTGATCTCGGGAGCGATGCAGTCCGCCGAAAGAGCCAGGACGCTCGTGCAAAGGCTGCTGGCGTTCGCCCGGCGCCAACCGCTTCAGCCCGTGCCGGTCGATATCCCCAAGCTCGTTCACGGCATGGGGGACCTCGTCGCCAGCACGACGGGTCCCCAGATCAGGGTGGTCGTTGATGCACCGGAAGATCTTCCGGCAGCGACAGCGGATCCGAACCAGATCGAGATGGCGCTTCTGAATTTGAGCGTGAACGCGCGCGACGCCATGCCGGAGGGTGGGACTTTGAGAATCTCGGCGAGCGCTGAGACGGTCGGTCTTGGTGCCCAAGCAAACCTTAGCCCGGGTTCGTATATCCGGATGTCGGTTGCTGACACTGGCGCCGGTATGGACGAAGCCACCCTTCAACGCGCGGTCGAGCCCTTCTTCTCGACCAAAGGTGTTGGGCAAGGCACGGGGCTCGGGCTGTCGATGGTTCATGGGCTGGCGTCGCAGCTCGGAGGAGCTCTGATGATACAGAGCACCCCCGGACTAGGAACGAACGTCGAACTGTGGCTTCCCCAGAGCCTGGATCGCCCTTCTGGCGACCCGTCCGAGCCGAACGTGGCCAAGGCGGGTCGCACGAGCGGGACGGCGCTTCTGGTGGATGACGAGGTTCTTGTGAGAGCCAGCACCGCGGACATGCTGATGGACCTCGGCTATGATGTCGTGGAGGCCTCGTCCGGGGAGGAGGCGCTTCGTCTTTTGGAAGAGGACCGCCATTTCGATATCCTCGTCACCGATCACCTGATGCCGGGGCTCAACGGGACCGACTTGGCGCGGTTGGTACGCACGTCCAGGCCAAGCACGCCCGTGCTTCTCGTGTCAGGATACGGAGAGCGCGAAGGGTTGGATCCGGATTTGCCGCGCTTGACCAAACCCTTTCGCAAGGATGAGCTCGCCGCACGTCTTGCCGACCTGCGCTGACGCCACATTTGGCAAACTTACGGGGCTCTAGGTCAATGTACCTCGTTCTTGGCAAGTTCTCTATCTGACTCTTCCCAGTCATCGGGAAGGTCCGCTTTGGGACGCGCGCGATGTGGTTCTCGACCGTCCCGGCTTGAGGTTCCGTTGCATCTCAGCGAAGCGATCGGCATCTCTCGATGACATAGATGCGCCGAGAAAGCCGGCCCGGGACCCGCCATGGTCGAATACTGCACTCTCCTCCGGCCTGGCCGACGGTTCAGAACCTCTCACAGCCCGGTGGGACCTAATGCTTGATACTCGTCGTCTTAATCTGCGGCTCTGGTTTCCGGCTCGCTGGTCGTGGCCGCCACTCCATCCTAGCTCGCGGAGATGCTCCGCCATCATTCGATGACGCGCAGGCGCGGGGAGATTCGCCTAGTGTTGGAGCAGAGCGCGTGGACCTTCAAGACGGCAGAGGAATAGTCCTAGAGCACCTGAGCTGGAACGCCGGCCGCCTATCCAGGTATGTGGCGCTTTGATCAACCCAATCCCCAGTCCGGCTGGCGCCCCCCAAGCTCGGGTTAAGCAGTGGACCGGACGCTACGGCCAAATCGCTCACAATAGCGATTGGTTTACCTCAAGCTGGCATGATTGACGCTCTTGGTGTGGCCGAGATTGTGACTGGGTCAGCCAATGGCGCGTATTCTGATTGTCGACGATGACGAGCTGCTCAGGGCTCTGCTTCAATATCGTCTCTCAGCCGATGGTCATGACGTGCTCGCCCTGGAAGATGGGTCGCGGGTGCTCGCCACTATTGAAGAAAGCCGCCCGGACCTGATCGTCCTTGATGCGATGATGCCGGTTATGGACGGCTTCGAGATCCTGCGCCGCCTGAAGACCGGGACGAGTCCGGACTCCACGCCTGTGATCATGCTGACAGCGCTCAAGCGGGAGGCCGATGTTGTCGGAGCCCTTGAGCTCGGCGCGGCCGATTATCTGGCCAAGCCCTTCATTCCCGACGAACTTAGCCAGCGGATACGACGCGTTCTGGCTGCCATTCCCAGCGCCGAGACCTCAGATGCCCATGCACGCCGTCCCGGTTGAACCTGCGGCCATCGTCGTTCAGGCTCGAACCCAAAGCGTCTACGATAGCGCCGTCGCAAATCGCCGAGCAGGTCGCCACCCGGCTGCCTTGGCTGGCTTTCAGGCCGTGATCGACGCCGAGCCGGCCAATCTGGACGCCAGGCTGAACCTTGGACTGACTCTGCTGGCGCTGGACAGACTGGATGATGCCGAAGCGGCGTTTGAAGGGGTTCTGGAGGTCGAGCCTGACTACGTCGACGCCCGCGTTGGACTGGTCCAAGCGGCGCGTCGGCGCGGCGACGCCGCTGCGGCCCGACGCCAGCTCGATCTGGCCGCGGCCTTCGCGCCGGACCGTAAAGACGTTCAGGCGCTCTCGGCCGCCATAGACGCGCCGCTATGGAGATTTGACCTCGATGTTTCCCGCAGTCGGCTGTCGCATGACCTCCCCGACTGGAGCAGCGAGCGTCTTGGCGGAGCGAGACGCCTCGACGAACGCACTGCAGCGGGACTCTCCATCGAGCGGACCGAACGGTTCGGCGATGAGGACGTCTATCTGGAAGGCCAGCTCGATCGGGAGTGGGGGCGCGCCTCTCTTTTTTTGGCCATCGGCGGGGCGCCTGGAGCAGACTACCGGGCCCAGCGGGCCGTGCGGATCGGCGGGGCCACCCCCCTCGGCGCCGGCTTCGCAGCTACGATCGAAGCCGGCGCGGCGCGCTACGCCACGGGCACTGTTCGCAACTTCCAGCCGGGACTGACGGCGAGCATGGCCTCAGCCAGACTGGTGCTGGCGGCCCGTTGGATACTCGTCTGGGACGAGCAGGACCGCAGTCGATCCGGCTATGCGATACGCGCCAGCGCAGCCTTCACGGACCGATCCCGTGTGACCCTCAGCTATGCTGACGCGCCGGAAACGTCCGAGGGGGTGACGGTGGACGTGCGGGCGACTGCCATTGGCCTCGAAGTTGATCTGGTCGAACGCATCACCGCCCGACTGACCCTGGTTCAGGAGGACCGCGCCAGCTACCGACGGGACGAGATCGCGGTCGGACTCGGCGTCCGGTTCTGATGACTCTTCTTGCCTCCCTGTGGTGGGGATCTCTCGCCCTTGCTCTCGGCGCCGTGGTCTGGATGTTCGGCCTGGTGCTGGGCCGGCTGGGTCGCGAGCGAAGCGGCCGGGCGCGCGATGTGGACCGCAAGCGCCTGCGGGAGGCCTGTCTGGCGATCGTGAGCGGAGCCGGCGAGACCGCCGAAGGTTTGCGACCGTTTCAGCATCGGGCCCGGTTGATGGCGGAGGGCCTTCTGGAGTTTGGAGTGATCGTTCGGGGCGCTGAGCGGGAGCGTTTGATTGCAGCCTACCGGCTGATGGCGGCGGATGCGCGTTTCCGCGAGCGGCTGTTCGCTGGAAGCAGAGCAGGGCGTCTGGTTGCGGCCGAAGCCCTCGCCTTGTTTCCGTCAGACGAGACCGAG
>DASVTM010000060.1:0-1601 GCA_036387575.1 Brevundimonas sp. | reverse complement strand
AGGCGTCTTTCTCTGACGCGGGATCATAGGCGTGGCCGGCGATCAGGCGGGCGCGGTCGGTTTCATATTGCTTGAGCCAGGTCATGCAGCCTGCTCCTCAGTCTGTGTACGCAGATAACGGTCGATTTCGGCGGCGGCGTCCTGACCGTCGCGGACGGCCCAGACCACCAGCGAGGCGCCGCGAACGGCGTCGCCGGCGGCATAGACGCCGGGCAGGGAGGTGGCGAAACCTGCGCCGTCCTTGCCGAAACGGGCGACGGCCACGGTGTTCCACTGGGTCAGGGACAGCTCGTTGTGGTGGGCGGCGAACTCTTCGGGCTCAAACCCGAGCGCTTCAATGACCAGATCGGCCTGCAGGTCGAAGTCGCCGCCGGGCACGGTGACGATCTCACGCCGCTTGCCGAACTCGGGCTCTGACAGGGCCATGCGGGCGGCGCGGACGGACGAGACCGCACCGTCGCGCGACATCAGGGCCTTGGGCGCGCCCAGCCACTCGAACACGACGCCTTCTTCCTCGGCGTTCAGAACCTCGCGGGCCGAGCCCGGCATGTTGTCCTTGTCGCGGCGGTACAGGCAGACGACGGACTCCGCGCCCTGGCGGATGGCGGTGCGAACGCAGTCCATCGCGGTATCGCCGCCGCCGATGACCACGACCTTGCGGCCCTTGGCGTTGTGCCAGGTGTCATTGTCGACCTCGCCCAGATCGCGGCGGTTCTGATGGATCAGGAAATCGAGCGCCGGGACCGTATCGCCGGGACCGCCGCCGGGCACCGACAGAGCGCGAGCCTGATAGACACCCATGGCCAGCAGCACGGCGTCGTGACGCTCACGCAGTTCCGCCAGGGTGACGTCGACGCCGACGTTGCAGTTCTGGACGAATTCGACGCCGCCGTCGGACAGGCGATCGGTGCGGCGCTGAACGACGCGCTTCTCCAGCTTGAAGCCGGGGATGCCATAGATCAGCAGGCCGCCGGGCCGGTCATGGCGATCATAAATGGTGACCGCATAGCCTGCGCTGCGCAGGCGGTCGGCGGCGGCGAGACCGGCAGGACCCGCGCCGACAATGCCTACGGACTGACCGCGTTCACGCGTTGGGCGGATCGGCTCGACCCAGCCGTTGTCGAATGCGGTATCGCCGATGAAGGCCTCGACTGAACCGATGGTCACGGCTTCCCAGCCGGACTGGTTCAGCGTGCAGGAGCCTTCGCACAGGCGGTCCTGCGGACAGATGCGGCCGCAGATCTCGGGCATAGTCGAAGTCGCCGACGCGATCCGCCACGCCTCGCGCATTTCATCTTCCGCCGCCAGACCCAGCCAGTCGGGGATGTTCTGCTGCAGCGGGCAGGCGTTCTGGCAAAAGGGCACGCCGCAGTCGGTGCAACGTCCGGCCTGAACTTCGACGTTCTCGGTCGTCGGTTTGACGATGATCTCGCCAAAATCCTGCACGCGAACGGAAGCCATCGTCTTGGGAAGACGACGTGGTTGCACGACAAAGCCCTGGGGGCCGGTTGATCCCTTGTTTTGCATGCGCGCATAAAACCAAAACCGGTCCGTTCAGCAAATCATTTCCGCGATATCAAGCTTTTGGCACGGTATTAGAC
>DASVTM010000059.1:0-4757 GCA_036387575.1 Brevundimonas sp. | reverse complement strand
TACAAAAACGCTGCGACTTGACCGCACGTGGCGGCCGCGTTCGACGAGTTCAGCAAGCTCGACGCCATTTCGGCTGACGCTGAGAACGACAAGGGTGTGAACGGCGCCAATGTCGCCGCCGTGCTGCTGTTCTGGCCAGCAGCGGCAGGTACCTACCTGAATGCCCGTGACGCCCAATAGTTGGTCGCCCATCGGCAGGATCAGAATCTGTGCCAGATGCCGACGATGGGACCCGATCCGGCGGGGGTTTCGCGCCCTGTAGTCGTGGCCCTCCAGCCCGCCTGCACGCTCCACGATCCCAAACGCCGCACGATGGACGTTTCGGACTGAACCCACTGGGACACGCCGTCCTCGGTCCGTCCTGCATAGGTCTGGTTCAGCACCATCCAGTTGTCAGCGAAATGCCGGCCGACGGTGAAATCCGCCCGGGTCTCGTCTGGAAGACCGCTCCGGACGCGGCGCGCGAACTGCAGTTCGACGAAGGTACGGTCCGGAGACAGCAAGGCGCGCCAGCGTCCGGCAGGCTTCTTCCTGTTGAAAGACCAGCCGCCGGAAACCCTGACTTCCCAATCCCCGGCCCCCTCGCCGGGCGCCTCGTAGCCGGCGTTCCGGCCTTCACCGGGCGCTGAATAGCCGGCCTGGACGCTGAGCGCCCCACGATCGTTCCGCCAGGCCTGCCAGACAAGGGCGACTTCGAGTGGTCCTCGGCCCTGATAGTCGACGAACTGATCCTCGCCGTCCTGCCAGTCACCCTTGAGCTGAAGAGTCAGGCGATCGGTCAGGCCATATTCGACGAACACCCCCGTAGAGACGTCCGTTCGCTCCACCAGCAAAGGCACACGGCGACCTTCCGGGTCAAAGCCCTCGTCGGCGTGCATGTCCTCGTATTTGACGATGATCTGCCCCTTGCCCTTCGGCTGGGTCCAGGCCCCCGCTGTGGCGACGGCCGGAATTAGCAGAAGCGAAAGTGATGCCGCCGCGCCCGTGAGAAGCGCAGCGGCGGCTTTCACGTGTCGTAGCCGGGCGATTTACGATCCAGCATTCTCAGGGCGCCGGGCCAGGCGAGTGCCGCCACGAATGGCAGTCCGCCGCCCTGCTGTTTCGTTTCTTCCTGCGCCGCATCTGGCGCGATCAGCACATGCTCGCGCCCGCCGGACAGGGCCGCCACCTGCTGGGCGCAGGCGCGTTCGAGGAAGAACATGCCGATCCACGCCGCCGCAGCCGTCTGGCCGACGGCCAGCGTGCCGTGATTGCGCAGCAGCATCAGCGGCTTGTCGCCAAGGTCCGCCACCAGCCGCTCGCGCTCGTCGTGGTTCAGGGCCAAGCCTTCGTAGCCATGATAGGCGACCTGATGCTGCAACAGGCAGGCGTTCTGGCCGATCGGCAGCAGGCCTTCCTGTTGGGCGGCCACGCCGACGCCTGCCGTGGTGTGCAGATGGAGGACGTAGTGAGCATCCTCCCGCGCGGCGTGAATGGCCGAATGGATGGTGAAGCCGGCCGGATTGATGAAGCTCTGGGTGTCCTGAACGATGTTCCCGTCCAGATCGACCTTGACCAGAGCCGACGCCGTCATCTCCTCGAAATACCAGCCGTAGGGGTTGATCAGGAAATGGTGCTCGGGTCCCGGCACGCGGGCCGAGATGTGGGTGAAGATCATGTCGTCCCAGCCATGCAAGGCGACCAGCCGGTACAGGGCGGCGAGATCAACCCGGGCCTGCCATTCTGCTTCCGATACACGGGACTTCAGACTTTGGGGCGCGGCGCCGTCGGCCATGGGGTTTCCTTCCTGTCGCCTCTTCGGACGTAGGCCTCCACCGTCCTCCCCTGATGTCGGCCCGTCAAGCATGCCCCTGGGGCAGGTTCAGAGTTCGTTAACCGAGTTTTCACTCCCGGAACCCAGACTTGTGAACAGAATCGGACCTGTTCCGATGGGAGCCCGCCGTGACCGCTGTCGCATCGCTGCAAACCTTCGCCCCCTCGCGCGCACCCAGCTTTTCGCCTGCGGATCTGTTGACGCTGGCGAAAAGCCGCAAGAGCGATGACCGCCAGCGTCTGCTGCTAGGCATTGCCGCCCTGTGCGACGCCACGCCAACCGGGAGCGAAGTGTCGCCGGTCCTCACCGAAATCTTCCTGACCCTCGCGCGTCAGGCCGAACACGACATCCGCAAGTCGCTGGCCGAGAGCCTGGCCGGAGCCGAATGGGCGCCGTTGGCTCTGGTCAACATGCTGGCGCTCGACGAAATCGAGATCGCCCGGCCGATCATCGCCAACAGCCCGCTGTTGAAGGATCAGGACCTGCTACGCATCCTGGTGGAAGCCACGATCGAGCATCATATCGAGGTCGCACGTCGCCCGGCGCTGAGCGGCATCGTCGCCGACGCCATCATCGACGCCGGTGAACCTGCAACGATGACCGCCCTCGCCTCCAACCGCACGGCAGAGATCAGCGAGAGCGGCCTTGGGCGACTGGTCGAGCAGTCGCGGCGAGTGGCCGCCCTGCGCGCGCCCCTGACCCGCCATCCGCGCCTCAACGACGCCCTGGCCCACGAGCTCTACGGACTCGTCGGGCAGGCTCTGCGGCAGGCGATCGGCGAACGCTTCCGCGTCGATGACGCGCCCCTGGCGGTCGCCGTCGACGCTGCAGTCGCCAGTGCTATCCCCCGCCGCGCCCCTGCGCCGGGGCCGAGCCAGCCGAGCCTGTCGGACCGCGAGGAAATGGAGCGCCGACTGGTCGCCAAGCTGCAGAGCGCCGGCCAGCTTCGTGCCGGATTTCTGATACGCGCCGTCCGCGAGAAGCGACTGAGCCTGTTTGAACACTCTCTGGCCGCCTTGGCGGGCTTTAGCGTTGGCCAAGTCCGGACGGCGGTCATGGGCCCAACGCCGGACGCGCTGTTTCTGGCCTGCAGCGTTGTCGGAATCGATCGAGCGGTCTTTCCGGCTGTACTCGACGAGCTCCGCAAACTGACCAACGGGACGCCGGGCGAAAGCTCCAGCTGGAACTCCATCAAGTTGTCGCCGTCCGACGCTGCTCGCGAGTTCCGCCTTCTCGTCGGTGACATCGCCGCCTGACAATTTCATTTCCGGGTTTGACTTGGACGCCCCGCTCGGCTTGCGTGACGCCGTGACCGAAACGCCCTTCCCAGCTTCCAGCCTTGCCCTGGCCTTCACCGCGAGTGAGCGTCCCGAGGCGCAGTTCGCGCGCGCGCGGCTGGCCAAACGCTATGGCTCCGTCCCGGTCGGCGAGGCCGACATCATCGTCGCCCTGGGTGGCGATGGCTTCATGCTCGAGACCCTGCACGGCGATCTGACACGCCGAACGCCTGTGTATGGCATGAACCGGGGATCAGTCGGCTTCCTGATGAACGACTACGAGGAAGACGACCTGCCAGAGCGGATTGCCGCAGCCGGGCGGGCGGTCATCCACCCGCTGCAGATGGACGCCTGGAACGAGGCCGGAGAGGTCTCCAGCGGACTGGCGATCAATGAAGTCTCTTTGCTGAGGCAGACGCGGCAGAGCGCCAAACTGCGCATCTCGATCGACGGCAAGGTACGGCTGGATGAGCTGACTTGCGATGGCTGCATGGTGGCGACTCCGGCGGGATCGACGGCCTACAATCTGTCCGCTCATGGCCCGATCATTCCCCTCGACGCGCGGATGCTGGCCCTTACGCCGATCAGCGCCTTTCGCCCGCGGCGGTGGCGCGGAGCCCTGCTCTCGCACGAGGCCAGGGTCACCTTCGAAATTCTGGAGCCAGACAAGCGACCGGTGAGCGCCGTGGCCGATGGCCTCGAAGTGCGGCGGGTGGCGAAAGTCGAGGTGCGCGAGCGCCGCGACGTTAGCCTGACCATGCTGTTCGAGGCGGGCCGATCGTTCGAAGAGCGCGTATTGCTGGAACAATTCACCGGTTAAGACCACCCGGTCACCGTTCCTTAAGGGCCATGAGGCTATGAAGCCCCTATGCGCCCACAGGAGTTCACGTGAGCAATCCGGCCCAGGTCATTCGCCCGCCCAACACGCTTCGCCTCAAGGTCGGCGGCGGTTTCGGCGGTATCGACGCTAATGCGATCGCCAAGGCCGAAGCCGCGCTCAAGGCCATGTCGGCCCAGTTCGGCCAATGGTTGCAGGACGAAATCACCAAGCTCGACGCCGCTCAGGCCGCGATTCGCACCGAGGGGCTGAACGCCCAGACGGCAGAAGGCCTGTATTTCCGGGCTCACGATCTCAAAGGTCTCGGCACCACCTATCAATATCCGCTGGTCACCCGCTTGGCCGGTTCATTGTGCAAGCTGCTGGATGATCCGACGAAGCGCGCGACCGCTCCGGTACGACTGCTGAATGCCCACATCGACGCCATCAAGGCCGTCGTGCGTGACGAGATCCAGACCGACGACCATCCGACCGGGCGCATCCTGGCCGAAACCCTGGAAGCCGAGGTCGCCGCCTATCGCACCTGACAAGGGCAATCCGTAACAAAACCCAATACGCCCGCTCTGACGAGCGGGCGTTTTCGTATCCGGAGCGGTGTTAAGCCGCAGAAGCCGCACTCCGCGACATAGCCGAGAGCGGCGCATGGTCGAGGCGCTCCATCAGGTAGGCCAGATCGTCGCGCGGCGCGTTCGGCCGCTGGGTGAGGAATCGCTCAAGCATGCGCTGACGGAAGTCCTCGCCGGACGTATCGGCTCCTTCGGCCTGCAACTGGCGCCAGGTGTCGACGCCTGCACGGAAAGCATGGAACAGGCGCGGCGGCAGTCCTGCG
>DASVTM010000058.1:0-4614 GCA_036387575.1 Brevundimonas sp. | reverse complement strand
GCCTTTTCGACCGATCAGGTCTACGCCATCGCCGAGTTGATCCGGCGTCAGCGCGGCGGGGCGGCGGTGGTGATGGGCTCGCTGTCCCCACGCACCCGTAATGCCCAGGTGGCTCTGTTCCAGTCGGGCGAAGTCGATTTCCTCGTCGCTACCGACGCCATCGGCATGGGGCTGAACATGGACGTCGACCATGTCGCCTTCGCCGGTATGCGCAAGTTCGACGGAAGGCGGACGCGCTGGCTGCACGCTAACGAGATCGCCCAGATCGCCGGGCGAGCGGGACGGCATGTGCGCGACGGCACCTTCGGCGTGACCGGCGAATGCGACGACCTCGATGAGGATCTGGTCGAGCAGGTGGTCAACCATCAGTTCGAGCCGGTGCAGGCCGCCGAGTGGCGCAACGCCCGGCTGGATTTCGACACCCTGCCGGACCTGCTGCGGTCGCTGACGAAGACGCCGGAGCGGGCCGGGCTGAAGCTGACCGCCCAGTCGCTGGACGAGACCCTGCTGCGACGTGCTCTGCAGGACGAAGAGATTGCGCGGATCAGCCGGTCGCGCGGGACGATTATGCGGCTCTGGGAATGCTGCCAGCTGCCGGACTTCCAGAAGACGACGCTGGACGAGCATGTGCGGCTGTCGCGCGATATATTCCATGCGCTAACCGGCAAGCGAGGGCGGCTGACCGACGAATGGTTCGCGCCGCGCTTTGCCGAACTGGACCGCGATGACGGCCAGATCGACCAGCTGTCGGCACGGCTCGCCGGAGTGCGCACGCTCAGCTACATCGCCGCCCGGCCCGACTGGCTGGATCAGGCGAAGACGTGGCGCGAGAAGACGCGCGCGCTGGAAGACCGGCTGTCGGACGTGCTTCACGAACGGCTGACGGCGCGGTTTGTGGATCGCAAGACGACGGCTCTGATGCGGTCGCTGAACGACCACGCCGGATCGCTGGCCGAAGTCGCCGCCGATGGGATCGTCACGGTAGATGGCGAGGCGGTCGGACATCTGGAGGGCGTGCGGTTCGCGGGCGAAAGCGGCGGGTCGTTGCTGGCCGACCGGACGCTGAAGGCTGCAGCCCTGCGCGCGGTCGGACCGGAAATCGCGCGACGGTTGGGCAAGCTGGCGGCGGATGGCGACGACGCCTTCTCGGTAACGCCGGAGGGCGAGGTCATGTGGTCGGGTGCGCTGGCGGCGAAGATCCTCAACGCCGAGCCGTTCAGCCCGCGCGTCAGGTTGATCGGCGATCTGGGGCCTCAGGCCGCGCGGGACCGGGCGCAGCGGCGCATCGAGGCATGGCTGGCGTCGGAAGCGGGCAGGGCGTTGCGCGATCTGCGGCGGCTCAAGCAGGCGATCGAGACGGGCGGGCTGAAGGGTTTGCCGCGCGGTATCGCATTTCGCCTGTTGGAGGCGGGTGGAATCCTTGACCGACGCGACGTCGAGCGCGACCTGGCTGCGCTGAGCCAGGTCGAGCGACGCACGCTAAAGACCTTCGCCATCCGGGTCGGGGTGCATTCGGTCTGGCTGCCGGGGGCCATGAAGCCACGGGCGCGGACCATGACGCAGGCATTTTCAGCGGGTGAACCGTTCCGGGCGAGCGGGGAGGGGCTGACCCTGTTGCCGATCCCGACGCCATCGGTGCGGGCCCTTTCGGCGTTCGGGCGGCGCGCAGTGGGACGGTGGTCCGTGCCTGTAGAACTGCTGGAGAAGCTGGCCGAGGCCAAACAGGCGGCGGGCAAGGGCGCGATCCCGGACGCAACGCTCAGCCATCTCGGACTGAAAGCGGACGAAGCCGGGGCTCTGCTGAGCGCTTTGAAGACGGTCCGCGCTCAGCAGCCTGACCGACCGGGCGGCAGTCCCGTGGTGATCAAGGATTCGCCATTCGCCAAGCTGGCCGAGCTGACGGCTTCGGTCGTCCCCGCACGGCGCAAGCGGCCGCGTCGCAAGCCGCAGGTGGGGGGAGCGGCGTCGAATGGCTGAGACGGCCCTGTCTGTTCGTATCGATGTGTGGTTGTGGCGGGCCCGGTTCGCGAAGACCCGCTCGTTGGCGGCGGCTCTGGTGGAGCGTGGGGCGGTTCGCCTGACGCATCAGGGGCGGCAGACCCGGCTCGACAAGCCCAGTCGCCTTGTCCACCCAGGCGACGAGATGACCTTCGCTGTGGACGGTCGCGTGCGGGCTGTTCGCGTGGAGGCGATGGGAGAGCGGCGCGGACCGCCGGCGGAGGCCCGCGCCCTCTATTCGAGTCTGGATGCTAGTCCTGACCCTGGCCCCGAAGAGCCGGATCAGACGACTACTGCTTGAGGAACTCGCCCTCGATGTGCAGCGTGACGTCATCGCCCAGCGCCGGCAGGTAGGTGGTGATGCCGAAGTCCGAACGCTTGATCGTGGCCTCGCCGTCGAACCCGACCTTGTAGCCGCCGCCCATTGCTGGTCCGGCCTGATTGAACTTCACTTCCAGCGTCACCGGACGGGTTACGCCGTGCAGGGTTAGTTCGCCGGCGACATCGGCTTCGCTCTTGTCGTCGGCGTCAACGGTGATCGAGGTCGACTTGAAGGTCGCTTGCGGAAACTCGGCGGCATTGAAGAAGTCAGCCGACAGCAGGTGCGTCTTCAGCGCGTCGTTGTTGGGCGCGAGGCCGGACATTGGGATGGTCGCCGTCAACGTACCGGCCGAAGGGTTGGCGGGATCGATGGTCAGGTCAGCCGTCACCTCGGTGAACTGGCCGTAGTAGGTCGAGAAGCCGAGGTGTTTCAGCGACCAGGTGATCTTGCCGTGCGATGGATCCAGCTTGTAGGTCCCGGCCTGAACCTCGGCGGGGTTCTGCGTCATGGCGGCCTGGGCGACGACGCCACCGCCGATGAGGGTGAGGGCCAGCGCGCCAGCGGCGCCAGCGCGAACGAGAAAGCGGCGGTTAATCATGGAACGACTCCGAATGGAAAGGTGAAGCTAAAACTGTAATCGATGCAGGTGCAAATAGCATTTTGATCTAACGCTGCAAGGCCGGTGCGGCAAGAAAGCCATGCTGTTCAATGTCGATAGAAGCGTTCGGTTGACACCCCCGACTGTCGGGGCCACATCCCCGGACCGTTCTTCACCCGCCTCACGTGATCCTCTCCGCCCATGACCTACATCGTCACCGACGCCTGCGTGAAATGTAAGTTCATGGACTGTGTCGAAGTCTGTCCGGTGGACTGCTTCTACGAGGGCGAGAACTTCCTCGTCATCGCACCCGACGAATGCATCGATTGCGGCGTGTGCGAGCCGGAATGTCCGATCGACGCGATCAAGCCCGACACCGAAGACGAACCCGACGGCAAATGGCTGCAGGTCAATGCGTCGTACGCCAAGGTCTGGCCCAACATCACCGTCAAGGGCACGCCCCCCGCCGATCGCGAGGAGTGGGAGCGGGTCGAGAACAAGTTCGAGAACCACTTCAGCCCCAACCCGGGCAAGGGATCTTGATCTTCTGACGTTTGCCTGCGCTTACGGCAGGGTGATGTAGCTGCGCTCGACCATCCGGCGCAGGCCCTCGTAGGCCTCGGACAATTCTTCGAACGCCGTGCGATGGGCCGTCAGGCGCGCGGTCTGGTCAGGCGTGACAGGCGAGCCGGACTCTGAAAGTCGCAGCGCCTCCGACACCCATTTCGTTCTGGCTGTGGCCACCGTGACCGCCAGCCGCTGGAATGTAGAGGCGTCGACGACCGATAGGGACGCGCCGATCACTTCGCGATTGGAGATGAAGGCCGTGTAGTCAATCTGCTCCAGCAGGCCGCGCAGGCGCCGGACCTCCTGAGGATCGCTGTCCTGGGGTTCGAAATGGTCGCGCGAGCGGCGCGTGCTGGAGGTCATGATGCTCGACATCGGATCATCCTCTGGCCCGTCTCAGGGCGACTTCCTCGGGGGAGGGCTGGCGCTTGGTCATCAAGAGGGTGCGCCAAGTCGGTTAATGATCGGTTCCAGTGACCAAGCCCTGACCAATGATGCCTTGCGGGGCGCCATTCTCACCAAACACTGACGCTACGTCATCGCGAAACCCTGCTAACTCTTGCTTCAGGCGAACGCGGGAACACGCGGGCCGAGGGTTAGACGTTTGGGAGACGGCATGAGCGATCTGGAAACCTTCCGTGCGGAGACCCGCGCCTGGCTTGAGGCGAATTGCCCGGCTGAAGTCAGGGGTCCGCTCGACAATGACGAAGACCGCGTCTGGGGCGGGCGCAACGCCACCTTCAGGACTCCTGCTCACAAGCTCTGGATGGAGCGGATGGGTGCGCGCGGCTGGACCGCTCCGGAATGGCCCAGCGAATACGGCGGCGGGGGACTGACCCGCGAAGAGGCCAAGGTGCTCGGCTCGGAACTGCGCCGCATCGACGCCCAGATGGCTCTGTCCAGCTTCGGTATCTGGATGTTGGGGCCCGCACTGCTGCAGTTCGGCACTGAGGAGCAGAAGAAGCGTTTCCTGCCCGAGATCGTGCGCGGCGAAATTCGCTGGTGCCAAGGGTATTCCGAACCCGGCGCGGGGTCCGATCTGGCTGGCGTTCAGACCCGTGCAGAGGACCCCAGTCTTGATGGGCAGGGCGACCATTGGATCGTCAACGGCCAGAAGGTCTGGACCTCC
>DASVTM010000057.1:0-4558 GCA_036387575.1 Brevundimonas sp. | reverse complement strand
AGGGGGGCGGCGCGGGACTGGTGGCCTCGAGGATGAAAGAGCCCCGCTTGTGGAGGTCGATGCGCAGAGCGGAGGCCGTGCACCGGGACTCGCGACGCTCTACGCCGCGCCCGGCCCAGCGTCGTGCCGCGCACCAGCGATCGGTCTGTGGTCCGTCACGGAACGGCCGCCAGCTTTTTCCTCGTCTCGTGGTCAAGCAAGAGGCGCAGCCGGCGGGCAAGGCTCGCCTGTTCGTAAGGCTTGTCGATCACATCGAAGGCGTGCGTGTCCTGTAGCGCGTTTTCGCCGACATAGCCGGACGTCAGCAGAACCCGCATTGTCGGGAAGGTCTGGGACGCGCGCCGGGCCAGTTCTATCCCGGTCATCCCGCCCGGCATGACGACATCCGAAAACATCAGATCGTAGGGCCCACAGGTATCGAGCCGGACCAGCGCCTCGCCCGCATTGGTCGCTGTGTCGCACTGATAGCCGAGACCCTCGAGAAGATCGACGCAGAGGTTCAGGACGTCGGGATCGTCCTCTACGATGAGCAGGCGCTCCGACGCGGGCGCGATCGGATGCGCCTCTGTCGCCGTTCGTTCCTGGGGGCCCTGCGGACTGCGGGGGAGACTGAGGGTGAAGGCGGCGCCCTGACCAGGCTGCGTTTCCACCGAGATCTCGCCGCCTGATTGCGTGACGAAGCCATAGACTTGGGACAGGCCGAGCCCGGACCCCTTGCCGACCTCCTTGGTCGTATAGAAGGGTTCGAAAATCCGGTTCGCCACATCCGCAGCCATCCCCGCGCCGGTATCTGACACGGTGATCAGAACCCGGTCGTCACCGTCACCGTCACCGTTGCCGGGCGCCGGCTCCGCCCTGACCTGAATGGTCAGTCGTCCCTCCCTGGCCATGGCGTCCCGGGCATTGATCGAAAGGTTGAGAAGCGCGGTCTCGAGGTGGGTTGGATCGACGTGGGCGCAAATCGCCTCGTCGCTCAGGAGGATCTCCAGAGCCACGCCCTCGCCGACCGCCTGCTGCAGCAAAGGGGCGAAGTCGCGGACCAGCGCGTTGAGCTCGATGACCACGGGATTGAGGGTCTGACGCCGCGAGAAAGCCAGCAACTGGCGGGTCAGGGTTTGCCCCCGTTCGGCGGCTTGCCGGATCGCACCGAGCTGGCGCGCCTGTTTGTCATCGGCGAGGCCGCGTCTCAGAAGGATGTCGGCGTTGCCCAGAACGACGGTAAGCAGATTGTTGAAGTCGTGGGCCACACCGCCGGTCAGCTGCCCCACAGCTTCCATCTTGCGGGCCTGGGTAAGTTGTTCCTCGAGAGACCGGCGGTCGGTCACGTCAAGGATGGTGCCGATGATTTCCATCCCGTCACCGTCGTGACGAGGCGCCAGAACGCCTTGGTCGAGAAAGACCCTGTAGCTTCCGTCGGCACATAGCCAACGATACTCACAGGCGTAGGCGCCCGTCTCCGATGCGCCCAACAGACAGTCCGCCACGGCAGAGACATCATCGGGGTGAATGCGGCCAAGACCCAGATCAGCCTCCTCAACGAAGCGAACCGGCTCGAATCCCGTGATCGGCGTAATACTGTCGCTGACAAACAGGGCCCCGAAGGGATAGGTCGGCGCCCTTGAGGTAAACACGATCGGAAGTGACTGGAGGATCGCGTCCTGCCGGGCCCTGCTGCGCCGAAGCGCTGCTTCCGCTTCGCTCTTCTCGGCACTGACCCGGGCATTCTCCCGAAGCAACCTCGCGCTCTCGTCGGCCTGTCGGCGGATCTCCTGCGTCTTAAGATACAGATCGACCAGGATTGCGACCTTGGAGCGGAGGATGAATGGATCCGCCGGTTTGAAGACAACGTCGACGGCGCCCACGGAGTAAGCCTGGAAAATGTGGGCGTCATCGCGGAATACCGCCGTGACGAACACGATCGGGGTGTCACGTGTCTTGGGATGTTCGCGGATCAGACGCGCGGTCTCGTAACCGTCCATGCCAGGCATGTGAAGGTCGAGGAGAATGACCGCGAACTCGTTGGTGAGCAGGCTGCGCAAGGCCTCCTCGCCCGAGCGGGCGACGATCAACTCGTGTCCGAGTGTGGCCAGGGCCTCGGTCGCGGCGAAAGCGTTCCGTTCGTCGTCATCGACAATCAGAACCTTGGCGACCAGCGGCGCGGAAAGCATCGTGGAGTGCCCACCCACGCTAGGCGTCCACCGGCTCGACCGCGCCGGACAGTGACTGAACACCGAAACGGAGGGCGTCAGTGCGCTGTATGGCCACCCGCATGACCGAGATGAGGTAGTCGATATCGACAGGCTTGGAGACGTAATCCGAAGCACCGGCCTGGATACACTTCAACCGGTCGCCCTTCATGGCCTTGGCCGTGACGGCGATCATCGGCAAGTTCGTGAAGGCGGTCAGGGAGCGTATCTCCCTCATCGTTTCGTACCCATCCATGTCGGGCATCATGATGTCGACAAGTACGATATCGACCTCCGGATGCTGGCGAAGCAGATCGATGCCCGCCCGGCCGCTTTCGGCATAATGGAGCGCGACGCCGAACTCCTCCAGCGCGCTGGCCATAGAGAAGATGTTCCGGATATCGTCGTCGATCACCAGCACCGTACGGCCGGTCAGAATCGCATCTTCCTTGCGGGTCTGGGCGAGGGTCGCGCGGGCCGAGTCCGAAAGGCGGTCCGTCGGCTCGTGCAACATCAGGGTGACCTGTTCGACCAACTGGTCAGGGGTCCGTGCGACACGGGTGTAGCCCGAGAAGCTGGCAAACCTCAGGCGACGCTCGTCCTCTTCGCCCAGAGGACGATCAGCGTAGACGATCGCAGGTCGTTCGGCCGTTTTCAGATAGTCGAGCAACTCACTGACAGGCGCCGCGTCCGCCGACACCACGAGACTGTCACTGGCAGAAGCGAGGATGTCGCCAAGATCGTCCAGCCGATCAGCGTGAACAACCGATCCGAAGCCGGCTTCAAGCGTCGCGGTCGCCGCGTCTGATCGTCCCACCAGAACAAGCCTGCGGTCGGGCGCAGAAACGAACCGGCGCACGCCCTCCAGGCTGGCGATCACGCCCTCCCGATCCACGGGCTTGGCGGTGAACCCGAAAGCTCCGATCGTCAGGCCTAGAGCGGCCTGATCGTCGGCGGAAATGACGTGGACGGGAATATGCCTGGTCTCCGGGGTTCGTTTCAGAAGATCCAGAAGCGCCAGCCCGTCCATGTCCGGGAGGCCGACGTCAAGCATGATGGCCTGGGGAGCATAACGCAGGGCCAGTGAAGCGGCCGCGACGCCCTCACGCGTGATGACCCCCTTGAAGCCGCAGTCATGGGCCAAAGCCAGCAGGATCGATCCGAACCGGGGGTCGTCCTCCACGATCAGGACCACTGCATCGTCGGGTGTAAGGCTGTCCCGGTCGTCGCTGATGGGCTCCGGAGCATCCTCGAACCGTTCGGCAGGGACGCTGCGGACAGTAACTGCCTTGTTGAGAGGGTCGCGCGAAGACGGCGCCTGGGCCAGGGCGGGACTGAAGGCCAATGGCAGATAAAGCGTGAATACACTGCCGTGATCCGGCTCGCTTTCGACCTTCAACTCCCCGCCCAGCGTACGGGTGATCTCGCGACTGATCGACAGTCCGAGGCCCGTGCCTCCGTATTTGCGACTCGTCGTGCCATCGGCCTGCTGGAAGGCCTCGAAGATGATGCGCTGCTTGTCCTCAGGGATGCCTATGCCGCTGTCCTGCACCGAGAAGGCCACGACCCCCTCAGCGGTTGCAAGGTGTTCGTTGCTGGCCGTCCAGCCGGTGGCGACCCGCGCGACACGGAACGTCACCGAGCCAGCAGCGGTGAACTTGAAGGCGTTCGACAGCAGGTTCTTGATCACCTGCCGGAGACGCTTGTCGTCCGTGTAAATCGATGCGGGCAGCGAGGGGTCGATGTCGATGGAGAAGTCGAGCTTCTTGTCCTGCGCCAACTGGGCGAAGGTCCGTTGCATCTGCTCGCGCAGTGACGCGAACGGGGTATCGCTGACATCAAGCGTTACGGTGCCGGATTCGATCTTGGAGAGGTCGAGAATGTCGTTGATCAGGCCCAGCAGATCCGAGCCTGCGGCGTGGATGTTCTTGGCGAACTCGACCTGTTTGAGCGTGAGGTTGCCTTGCGTGTTCTCGCTGAGCATCTTGGACAGGATCAGCAGGCTGTTCAGCGGTGTGCGCAGTTCGTGGCTCATATTGGCCAGGAACTCGGACTTGTATTTCGAGGTCAGCGCCAGCTGTTCGGCCTTTTCCTCGAGGGCGAACCGGGCCTGTTCGACCTCCTGATTCTTCGCCTCCACCTGCTTGTTCTGGGTGGAGAGCAGCACCGCCTTGTCCTCAAGCTCGGCGTTGGACTGCTGGAGTTCTTCCTGTTTGGCGCGCAGCAGTTCCTCGGACTGACGCAGCGAGGCGGCCTGCTGTTCCAGCCGGTCGTTAGTGGTCTTGAGTTCGCCCTGCTGGGCCTGCAATTCGGCGGTCAGGAGCTGGGACTGGGTCAGCAGCCCCTCGGTGCGCATATTGGCCGCGATGGTG
>DASVTM010000056.1:0-4344 GCA_036387575.1 Brevundimonas sp. | reverse complement strand
TTGTCCCAGACATCAACAAGTTCGTCGCAGCCTATAATATCTACTCGAATACCGGCATCTACGCGATCAGCGACCAATCGACCGGCGCGCGCGGCCAGAACGTCAACGTCCAGGAAAATGACACAGGGGCCTATCTGCAGGCCGACTTCCGCTTCAACGCCTTCGGCATTCCGTTCCGGGGTGACGCGGGTGTCCGCTACGTCCTGACGGAGCAATACTCCAACGGCTACGCCTCGACCGGTGGTCAGATCCAGCTGGTATCTGCACGCCGCGACTACGATACGTTCCTGCCCTCGGCGAACCTCGCGGCCGACATCACGGACAATGTCGTCGCTCGCATCAGCGCGGCCCAGACCATCTCGCGTCCTTCGATCGGCAGCCTGACGCCGGGCGGCGACGTCGGGATCCAGGGCGGGAACTTCACCTTCAGCTCGGGCAATCCGAACGTCCTGCCTACCAAGTCCAACAACGTGGACTTCTCGCTGGAGTACTATCCGGACAGCGACAGCCTGTTCTCGGTCGGCGTCTTCTACAAGAAGTTCGACACCTTCGTTCAGACGCTCAGCCAGAACATCCCGTTCAGCTCGCTCGGCCTGCCGTCGTCGTTGCTGGTTGGAGCGGGCCTGAACGGAACCGATCTGCCAGCCAGCACGATCTTCCGCACCACGCAGCCGATCAACACGGACGGCGGCACGCTGAAGGGCTTCGAAATCAACGCTCAGAAGCGCCTTAGCTTCCTGCCGGGCTGGATGGAAAACTTCGGGGTGCAGGCCAACTACACCTTCGTCAGTTCGGACATCGAGTACCTGACCTCGACCGCCCCCGGCGCCGCGACGATCAACGAGACGCTGGTCGGACTGTCCAAGAACGCGGCCAACGCCACCTTGTACTACGAGACCGAGAAATTCTCGATCCGCGGTTCAGTGGCCTATCGCCAAGGCTACCTGACCCAGGTTCCCGGCAACGACGGCAACTCGGTTCACGGCACCAACGAGACGATCAATTTTGACGCCCAAGCCTCGTACCAGATCACACCGCAACTGAGGGCCAGCGTCGAGGGCATCAACCTGACCGACGAGTACAACGACCAGTACGTCGACGCCTCGAACCGCCTGAACGTGCTGACCCATACTGGTCGTCAGGTCTTTGTAGGCCTTCGCTACACCTTCTAACCCTTCTGACGCTCCTCCCGAACGTTAGTCCCTGCGCCGGATCCATTCGTGGATCCGGCGTTTTTTTGCCATCCCAACGCCGCTGATCGCCCCGATGCGACGAGGCCAGTTATGCGGACGGGCTTTCGGTGTTGTCAGAGTTCATCAGCGTCATCACGGCTGCCAGAACCTGGGCGCCGACGAACGGCTTCTGGACCAGTATGCTCCGGGGCACTCCGAAGGCCGTCCAATCGGCGGCGCTGTCACCGGTCATATAGACAATGGGCAAAAGCGGCAGTTTGGTGCGGGCATCCACGGCTAGCGCCCAACCGTTTGGACCAGGGCCCAGTCGAATGTCGGTAACGATGGCCGATAACCGGGTGTCCAGTTCAGCGATCTGCTGTGCCGCCTCGGCCGCATCGAGAACGCAGCGAACCTCGAAGCCAGCGTCCTCGAAGGTCGCTTCGACCATGGTCGAAATCAGGGGCTCATCATCGATGATGAGTACGATTGGTCTGTCCATAGTCAGTCTACGCTCCCCGCTGCGAGGCAAAAGCATGAAACCGGGGCGGGTTCCGTACGCTAGCTGACATTCTGGATCCGTCCACCAGCAATTCAAATTCCCAAGTATCGCGATGGCGGCTAAGGGGGCGTCGGAGACTCCCCAAGAGGCGTCCCAGGATCGAGGAAACATCATGAGTATCCCCTTCGCGCCCCAAAGTATGGAGTTCGGTCTCGGCGAGAACGCCGACATGATCCGCGAGACCACGGCGCGCTGGGCCGCCGATCGGCTGGCGCCTCGCGCCGCCGAGATCGACGAGAAGAACGAGTTCGCTCGCGACCTGTGGCCCGAGATGGGCGAGCTGGGCCTGCATGGCATCACCGTCGAGGAAGAATACGGCGGCCTCGGCATGGGCTACCTCGAACACGTCGTGGCGATGGAAGAAGTGTCACGCGCCTCGGCCTCGATCGGCCTGAGCTACGGCGCTCACTCCAACCTGTGCGTCAATCAAATCCGCCGCTGGGGCAACGCGGAGCAGAAGGCTAAGTACCTGCCGAAGCTGATTTCCGGCGAGCATCTGGGGTCGCTGGCCATGTCGGAAGCGGGCTCTGGCTCCGACGTCATGTCGATGCGCACCAAGGCCGAGAAGAAGGGCGATCGCTACGTCCTGAACGGCACGAAATTCTGGATCACCAACTCCCCGACCGCCGACACCCTGGTGGTCTATGCCCGCACGGGCGAGGGCTCGGGCGGGGTCACCACTTTCCTGATCGAGAAGGGGATGAAGGGGTTCAGCGTCTCGAAGAAGCTGGACAAGATGGGCATGCGCGGGTCGGACACCGCCGAGCTGGTGTTCGAGGACTGCGAGGTTCCCGAGGAGAACGTCATGGGCCCGATCGGCGGCGGCGCCGGTATCCTGATGAGCGGCCTGGACTATGAGCGGACGGTGTTGTCGGGCGGCCCGCTGGGCATCATGCAGGCGGCCTTGGATGTGGTGTTGCCCTACGTCCGCGAGCGCAAGCAGTTCGGCAAGGCCATCGGCTCGTTCCAGTTGATGCAGGCCAAGGTCGCCGACATGTACGTCGCCCTGAACTCGGCCCGGACCTATGTCTATGCGGTTGCCAAGGCCTGCGACGCGGGCAAGACCACGCGGTATGACGCGGCAGGCGCGATCCTGCTGGCGTCCGAAAACGCGGTGAAGGTGTCGCTGGAGGCGGTGCAGGCGCTGGGCGGCGCCGGCTACACCAAGGAATGGCCGGTCGAGCGATTGGTCCGCGACGCCAAGCTCTACGACATCGGCGCGGGCACGAACGAGATCCGGCGCTTCCTGATCGGCCGCGAACTACTGGGAAGCTGATGCCCTGTCTGACCTCCACGATTGATCCGAACAGCGCGGCGTTCAAGACGCTGGACGCCCACAATCGCGCCCTGGCCGCTGAGCTGCGGGATAAGGTGGCCAAGGCGGCACTCGGTGGGGCGGAGGCGTCGCGGGAGCGGCATGTGGCGCGCGGCAAGCTGCTGCCTAGAGACCGGGTCGAACGGCTGCTGGATCCCGGCTCGCCGTTCCTTGAGATCGGACAACTGGCGGCCAACGGCATGTACGGCGACGTGAAAGACCCTGACGGCGCGCCGGGGGCGGGAATGATCTGCGGGGTTGGCCGGGTGTCGGGCCGTGAGGTCGTGATCGTGGCCAACGACCCGACGGTCAAGGGCGGCGCATACTTCCCGATGACGGTGAAGAAGCATCTGCGGGCGCAGGAGATCGCCGAACAGAACAACCTGCCATGCGTCTATCTGGTCGACAGCGGCGGGGCCAACCTGCCGCATCAGGCCGAGGTGTTTCCCGACCGCGACCATTTCGGCCGCATCTTCTTCAATCAGGCGCGGATGAGCGCGCGCAATATCCCGCAGATCGCCTGCGTCATGGGATCGTGCACCGCGGGTGGCGCCTATGTGCCTGCGATGTCGGACGAGACGGTGATCGTGCGCAATCAGGGCACCATCTTCCTCGCCGGGCCGCCGCTGGTGAAGGCCGCGACGGGCGAGGTCATCTCGGCCGAGGAACTGGGCGGGGCCGAGACCCATGCACGCAAGTCCGGCGTCGTCGACTATGTCGCCGAGAACGACGAGCATGCGCTGGAGATCGTGCGCGACATTGTCGGCCACCTGAACAGCGTCAAGACGGTCGGGATGGATGTGCGCGAGCCCCGTGCGCCAACGTTGGATCCCGAGGAACTGTACGGCCTGATCCCCGAGGACGTGCGTGCGCCCTATGACGTGCGTGAGGTCATCGCGCGGGTCGTGGACGGCTCGGAGTTCGAGGAGTTCAAGCCGCTGTATGGATCGAGCCTGGTCTGCGGTTTCGCGCGCATCTGGGGCTATCCGGTCGCCATCCTGGCCAACAACGGCGTGCTGTTCTCGGAGAGCGCCCAGAAGGGCGCGCACTTCATCGAACTGGCCTGCAAGCGCAAGATCCCGCTGGTGTTCCTGCAGAACATCTCGGGCTTCATGGTCGGCGGCAAATACGAGGCTGAGGGCATCGCCAAACACGGCGCCAAACTGGTCACTGCTGTCGCCTCAGCCGAGGTGCCGAAGTTCACGGTGTTGATCGGCGGATCGTTCGGTGCGGGTAACTACGGCATGTGCGGGCGGGCCTATTCGCCGCGTTTCCTGTTCACTTGGCCGAACAGC
>DASVTM010000055.1:0-1950 GCA_036387575.1 Brevundimonas sp. | reverse complement strand
CAGGCGCCGCACGGTGCCGGGATCGCCGGCAGGGCTGCGATCTTGAAGCCCGACCGTTCCTGCAGACGTTGCGGCAGCCGAGGCGATCCGCGTCTCCTTAGCCTCTCCAAAACGATGGGCAAGGCCGATATTTTGGCGGATTTGCCTCAGGCGGTTCGTTGAGGGTGCCAAGGCCTAGGAGGCAGGCTCCGCCTGATCCATCCGCTTTTCGAGCCATGCGCGCAGTGTTGGAAACTCGAACGGCTTCGGCCAGACTTCGATGCCCGCGAAGGCCGATGTCAGCCACGAACGATCGTAGCCCGTAAGGAAGACGAACGGGATGTTGTCGGTCATCAGGCGATAGGCCAGCGCCATAGAGGTGTCACCATGCAGATTGATGTCGATCACCGCCGCATCCACGCGGTCATCGGCGTCCAGAAGATCCAGAGCCTCGATGATGGAGGACGCCGGACCGACCACGCGGGCTCCTTGATCAGTCAGCGCGGAACTGAGGTCGTCCGCCTGGAGAAACTCGTCTTCCACCAGAAGCACGCGCAGACCTGGGTGTCCCATAGAGTGTGTCCGTAGATGAACAATCATGATTGCCATCGGTAGCGGCAGCCAAGGCAAGCCCGCACCGACATAGGTGAGTCCGACGAAACGTGAGCAAATATCTTCGCGGGCGCTCGCAAACCCAACCAGTCTGGAGCCTTTGCTCGGCACGCCAGGCTCAGGCCGCCAGGTGATCCCGGAGACTTCGCAGGACCGGGCTTGTTGTCCGAATACATGGGAGAGCGGTCGGCCTCGTCTAGCGCCCAGGAGACGAGCGGGCGGCCCCTTATCTGACCGCCCGCCCCACCCGGCAGCTCAACCCTGATCTCATTCCGACAGCTAGGAGCTGAGGCCGCTGGACGAGGGAACACGCCTCAGGCCTGGGCGGACTGGTTATGCTCGCCTCCGGGTTCGGAGACGCCGCTCAGCGCTTCCTCGGCGGTCGAGGTGTCGTCGGAGCGGGACAGGTCGGCCAGTGCGATCATTCCGATCAGGGACTGGTCACGGCTGAGAACCGGCATCCGACGCACCTGCTGGTCGCTCATACGCAGGGCGACGTCGTCGGCGTCCTCGTCTTCATAGGCGACGATCAGGTCTCCGCTCATGATGACACGGACGGGCGTGTCCAACCCCATCTGTTGGGCCACGGCGCACACGGCGATGTCGCGATCGGTGACCATGCCCTGCACCCTCTCGTCGATCACGACGGGCAGGGCGCCGACATCGGTCTCCAGCATCAGTCGGGCGGCTTCAAAGATCGGCAGTTCCGGCGAGACCACGCGCACGTCGCGGGTCATGCAGTCGGTGACTTTCATCGGTGTTGTCCCTTTGGCGGCGGACCATATGCCCGCCCTCCGCCAACAAAACGGACCCGCGGCCGACGTTCCGGAGTGACGGCTTCACGACGAAGACCGGAAGGATCGACCAATCCTGTCCTTTGTTAAGCCGTTCTACAATCGAGACATTTCCTTTGGAACCGAGTCGAACTGCAGCTGTTTGTGCGACACCAAGGAGCTCTCATGGACGGCTACTCCTGCATCGTCAGCACCCGTGATGGAGCGGGTCAGCCGAATGCGGCGCCCTGCGCCGGCAACGCATCGGCCGCGCACGGTGACGAAAGCCGGCCAGGTTCGGGCGTCCTTCATCGTGTACCGGCTGGCGATGAGCATGGGACGCGCCTTGGCTCGGCGACGAGCGGAAAAGTCTGGAGGACGCTATGAACACCGAAAAAGACACCCGGCCCAGTGACACAGAGGCCGCGCATCTGCCTCAGAACGGCAACGCGGACGGGCCGGCGCGGATCGACCAGAATTTCGTCCACGAAATCGAAGGCGCGGAGCGGCGGGAGCGTACCGGCGAACCCGGCATCCACGGAGGCGTCGCCGGTCCGGCCGCCGGACCGGAGGTCGCGGACAGGCT
>DASVTM010000054.1:0-5269 GCA_036387575.1 Brevundimonas sp. | reverse complement strand
CGGTCCCTGTTCCGCCGCCCCTTAGCGACGTCGAGCGCGCGACCATGCTTGCCGCCCTGCCCCTGCCTTACAATCAGGCTGATCTGGAAAACGGCGCCCGGATCTTCGCCCGTTGCCGCGCCTGCCACAGCGTCACCCCGAACGGGCCGAACATGACGGGGCCGAACCTGTACGGCGTCATCGGTCGGGTCGCCGGCACCCATCCAGGCTTCAACTACTCAAAGCCACTCAAGGCGGCGGGCTTCACCTGGGACGACGACCGTATCGACCACTGGCTGACTAATCCCCGCACCTTCCTGCCCGGCAACCGCATGAGCTTCCCCGGCCTCCCCAACGCCGAAGACCGCCGCGACGTCATCGCCTTCCTCAGTGTGGAAGGGGCCAAGCGCTAGGAGTCTCGCAATGGGCGCGGGCGCCGAGACTGGAGACACTCGACCCTGATACTCCGGACCCCATCGGAGACACTCCGTGGATTCCGGCCCCCTGCTCCCGGACTTATTTGGCAGTTTCGATCCGACGGCCCTTCCCGCACAGGTACAATGACGCTGCGGCTCCTCCTTAGGGCCGGCACGGTCTTTGACATCCAGCCTAGCCGCCTCCGTCTCAGGAAAGCGGTCTAAAGGGCAGGCCTCCACTCAGCATCGTCGTTCGATGCCTGTCTCGAACCGACTGTATCCAGTGTCTCCATTTCCTGCATTTTCGCAGAACTGGAGACACTCGACCCGCCCCGTCCTGATGGCTATTCCGCCGCGTGCGGCACCGGGTCGTTGGCGGTGGCTTCCTGCGCTTCCCACTGTTCGATCTTGCGGGCGGTCCATTCGGGCGACGTGGTGAAGCGTGCGAGCGCGCCGTAGATCACTGGCACCACGAACAGCGTCAGCAGGGTCGAGAACATCGCCCCGGTGAAGATCACCACGCCGATGGTCTGGCGACTGCCCGCCCCCGCGCCGTGCCACAGCATCAGCGGCAGGGCGCCGAACGCCGTGGCGATGGAGGTCATGATGATCGGGCGCAGACGCAGCGTCGAACTCTCGATGATGGCCTCGCGGATCGACCGGCCCTGATCCCGCAACTGGTTGGCGAACTCCACGATCAGAATGCCGTTCTTGGCCGCGACCCCGATCAGGATGATCAGCCCGATCTGCGAGTAGATGTTCAGGCTACTACCAGCCATAAGAAGGCCGAACAGACCGCCGGCCGCCGCAAGCGGCACCGTCAGCATGATGACCGCCGGAGTTATCCAGCTCTCGAACTGGGCCGCCAGCACGAGGAAGACCAGCAACAGCGCCAGACCGAAGGCCGCACCGACCGCGCCGCCGGCTTCCTGTTGGTCTCGCGCCGCCCCGCCCCACTGGATCGCCACGACGCCCTGAGGCTGTTTGGCGACCTCGGCGTTGAGGAAGGCTACGGCGTCGGCGATGGTCTCGCCCGGGTTCAGGTCGGCCTGCAGGCTGATAGACCGCTGGCGATCGAGGCGGCGACGATCCGGAGTGTCGCCGGACGTCTTGGTGTCCACGACCGAGGCCAGCGGCACGAGCGTGCCCGAACCGGTGCTGACGTAAAGCGCCTCGAGGTCAGCCACGCCCGCGCGGTTGGCTCGCTCGGTTTGCAGAATGACGTCGTACTCCTGACCGCCACGGATGTAGGTCGTGGCGCGGCGCGAACCGAACATCGTCTCCAGCGTACGCCCGATTTCCTGCGAGGACACGCCCAGTGCAGCCGACTTCTCCGGATCGACATCGACCAGCAGACGCGGCGAGTTGGGCTCGTAGTTCAGGCGTGGACGCGAGAAGCCGGGGTTCTCCAGTGAGGCCGCCAGCACCGGCTGAAGCCAGCGATAGATGTCCTCGTACTCCGAACCGGTGACGATCATCTCGACCGAGTTGGAGTTCCCCCCTCCCCCGCCGCCGCCGCGTTGGAAGGCGCCGGGAATGGAGGCGTTGACCTGGGCGCCCGTCTGGCCGCGCAGCTTGCCGTTGATCTCCTGCGCGATCACGTCGGCGGCGCGCTTGCGCTCGGACCAGTCCTTCAGGATCAGGGTGGCGTTGCCGGAGTTGTAGCTGCCGCCGCCGAAGCCGGGCGCCGAGATCAGATAGCTCTCGACCTCGCCGTCGGCCTTGTACTGGGCCAGAATCGGCTCGAGGCCGAGCATGATCTTTTTGGTGTAATCAAACCCGGCGCCTTCGGGCCCCTGGACCCGGACCTGAACCCGGCCCCGGTCTTCCTGAGGCACCAGTTCGCTGGGCAGGATGAAGAACATCCCGACGGCTCCACCAGCGACCACGAGGATCATGGCGGCGACGCCGATGACGGCTACTCGGCTACCGACCAGCATGTCGAGGGACGCGCCATAGCTGTTCTTCAGGGTGTCCATGGCCTTGTCGACGCGACGCGCGACCCAACCGGATCCGGCGGCAGGCTTGAGGATCTTGGACGCCAGCATCGGCGACAGCGTCAACGCGAGGAAGGCCGAGAAGGCGACGGCCGCAGCGATCGCCGCCGCCAGTTCGACGAACAGACGCCCCACGTATCCCGGCAGGAACAGCAGCGGCGCGAAAACCGCCAGCAGCACCACGGTCGTCGCCACGACGGCGAAGAACACCTGACGCGCACCACGTTCGGCGGCCACCAGCGGCGGCTCGCCGAGGTCCAGACGTCGCTGGATGTTCTCGGTCACAACGATGGCGTCATCGACCACAAGACCGATGGCCAGCACCAGCGCCAGCAGGGTCAGCAGGTTCAGCGAGAAGCCCAGCGGGGCCAGCACGATGAAGGTCGCCAGCAGACAGATCGGCGCCACGACCGACGGGATCAGTGCCGCCCGCAGGCTGCCGAGGAAGATGAAGTTGACCAGCGCCACCAGCGCCAGCGAGATGCCGATGGTGATCCAGACCTCAGAGATCGCATGAGACGTGAAGACCGAGTTGTCTGAACCGACGACCAGTTCCGTCCCCGGCGGCAGGCTCGATTGCATGTCCACCAGCGCACTGCGGATGCCTTCGGAGATAGCCAGGTCGTTGGACTGGGCCTGACGCGTAACGCCCAGACCAATCTGGTCCAGCCCATTGCCCCGGAACAGACGCCGCGCCTCTGCCGGCGCTTCCTCGACCCGGGCGATATCGCCCAAGCGCGTGACATAGCGATTGGCGCTCTGGATCGCGCCGACCGAGCCCGACGTCGACGGCTGGGTGGTGTTGTTGGCGGTCGCAACGGCCGGGGCCGAGCCCGCCGTGCCGATCGGCAGTTGGGCGAAGTCCTCGGCGCGGGCATAGGTGCGGGCCACGCGAACGGTGTAATCCTTGTCCGTCGACTCCAGCGACCCGGCCGGAAGCTCGACGTTCTGGGCGTTCAGGGCGTTCTCGACCTGGGTTACGGTGATGCCGCGCGCAGCCATAGCCTCGGCGTTCAGCCATATCCGCATGGCGTAGCGCTGCTCACCGAAGATCTGGGCCTGAGCCACGCCAGGCACCGTCGCCAGACGGTCCAGTAGATAGCGGTCGGCGTAGTCGGTCAGTTCCAGCCGGTTCATCGACGAAGACCGCAGGAACAGGATCATGATGGGCGATGAGTCGCTGTCGGCCTTGGAGACCTCGGGCGGATCGGCCTGTTCAGGCAACCGTCCCACCACCCGGGCGACGCGGTCGCGCACATCGTTTGCAGCGTCGTCGATGTTGCGATCGAGCGAGAACTCGATTGTCACGTTGGAGCGGCCGTCACGGCTGGACGACGTGATCCGGTCGACGCCCTGAATGCCTGCGATCTGTTGCTCGACCGGTTCGGTGATCCGGTTCTCGATGACCTCAGCCGAGGCCCCTGCGTAGCTGGTGCTGATCGAGACGACGGGCGGATCCACGTCGGGCAGTTCGCGCACCGGCAGGAAGAAGAAGGCCGCCGCGCCGATGACGCACAATACGATGGCCGCGACCGCCGCGAAGACGGGGCGCCGGACCGCGACGTCGGAAAGCATCATCGTGCGGCGCCTTGTGCTGCAGCAGGAGCGCCTGCGGGAGCCTTGCCACCCGCCGGACCCCGGCCGCCCTGACCACGACCTTGACCGGCCACGGTGACGGGGGCGTTAGGCTGAATTCGGTTCAGACCGCCGCCCACGACCTTGTCGCCGACCGCGAGGCCGGACACGATCTCGACGAAGCCGCCTTCGACGGCGCCGGTCTCGACCTCGACCCGCTGGGCAGTCGATCCTTTTTGACCCGCGGTGATGCGATAAACGAAAGCTCCCTGGCCCTCATACTGGATGGCGGCCTCAGGCACCGCGGTGCTCTGGCGCTGGCCCTGTTCGATGGCGACACGCATCAGCATCCCGGGTCGGATACGGCCGCCGGGGTTGGGAAACTCGGCCCGGGCGGTGACGGCGCGGGTCTGTTCGTTGATGCGGGTGTCGATCAGGGCGATGCGACCCTGGAACGCTTGTCCGCCAAACGCGTCAGCGGTCGCCGTCAGCGGCAGGCCGACGCGCAGCACGCCCAGATACCGCTCCGGCACAGGGAAATCGACGCGGATCGTGTCGGTGTCATCGAGGGTCGTGATGACTGCGCCCGGATTGATCAGCGTGCCTGATGTAACCGTCGTGAGGCCGAGCACGCCTGAGAACGGCGCCCGAATCACGCGGTCCCCCAGACGCGCCTGAGAGGCGGCGAGAGAGGCTCTGGCCGTCTCCAGAGTGGTCTGGGCATCCTCGGCGGTCACGCGCGGCGCGATGCCGCGTTCCGCCAGCCCACGATAACGTTCGTAATTGCGTTCGGCCTGGGTCACCTGCGCCCGCGCCTGAATGATGTCGGCGTCTTCCTCGCGCGCCTGAAGTCGAACCAGCGGTGTGCCCGCCGTGACCCGCTGTCCATCGCGGAAAAGCACCGCCGTGATCAGCTCGGTCGCATTCGAGGTGATATTCACCGACTTCTGACCCCGGGCCACGCCAAGCACCCGGATCGTGTCGCTGAACGACCGCGCGCCCACGGTCGCCTCGGACACCTGCTGTCCGCGACCACCGGCCCGACCACCACCGGCTCCTGGGCCGCCCTTGGCGGCGCCCTCGTCCTCCGCGAAGGCGACATGTAGCAGCGCCGCCACGATCATCAGGGCGAGCATCACGCCGGCGGCGATCAGGAAGAAATGTCGTTTGATCACGCGCGATAGTCTCCGGGCGGCAGGCAGTGAGATCGGATGCAAGCAGCCGGCAGGGCATAGCCGGTCCTGCCGCCGAGGCAACTAATGTCTGTCAAACGCACGCCGTTCCGGTTTCCGTCGGTGCGCA
>DASVTM010000053.1:0-4047 GCA_036387575.1 Brevundimonas sp. | reverse complement strand
GTCGAGATGATCGGCGCCCGCGCCGAGGTCATCGAAAAGGCGGAGGACCGGCAGAAATTCCGCGACGCGATGGACAAGCTCGGGCTCGAGAGCCCGCGCTCGCGCGTCGCTCACACCCTTGAGGAGGCGCAGGACGCGCTGGCCGCGGTGGGCCTGCCGGCGATCATCCGGCCGTCCTTCACCCTCGCCGGGACCGGCGGCGGCATCGCCTACAACGTCGAGGAGTTCAAGGAGATCGTCCTGCGCGGCCTCGACCTGTCGCCGACCACCGAGGTGCTGATCGAGGAAAGCGTGCTCGGCTGGAAGGAGTACGAGATGGAGGTCGTCCGCGACAAGGCGGACAACTGCATCATCATCTGCTCGATCGAGAACATCGACCCGATGGGCGTCCACACCGGCGACTCCATCACCGTGGCCCCCGCCCTGACGCTGACGGATAAAGAATATCAGCGGATGCGGACCGGCTCGATCAACGTCCTGCGCGAGATCGGCGTCGAGACCGGCGGATCGAACGTCCAGTGGGCGATCAACCCCGCCGACGGCCGCATGCTGGTGATCGAGATGAACCCGCGCGTGTCGCGGTCTTCGGCTCTGGCGTCCAAGGCCACCGGCTTCCCGATCGCCAAGGTCGCCGCCCGTCTGGCTGTCGGTTACACGCTCGATGAACTGACCAACGACATCACCATGGTGACGCCGGCCTCGTTCGAGCCGTCGATCGACTATGTCGTCGTCAAGATTCCCCGCTTCGCCTTCGAGAAATACCCCGGCGCCGAGCCTCACCTGACCACCGCCATGAAGTCGGTCGGCGAGGTCATGGCCATCGGCCGGACCTTCCAGGAATCGATGCAGAAGGCCCTGCGCGGTCTCGAAACCGGCCTGTCAGGCTTCGACGAGATCGAGATCGACGGCACGATCGATGCTGAAGACGACGCCTCGGCCCGCGCCGCCGTCATCCGCGCTCTGGGCATGCCGACTCCCGACCGCATCCGCGTCATCGCTCAGGCCTTCCGCCACGGCCTGACGGTCGAGGAGGTCAACGCCGCCTGTTCGTATGAGCCGTGGTTCCTGCGCCAGATCGCCGACATCGTCCGCGAAGAAGGCCACGTCCGGGTCAAGGGCCTGCCCGTGGACGCCCACGACTTCCGCAAGCTGAAGGCCAAGGGCTTCTCCGACGCCCGCCTCGGCCAACTGACCGGCCAGACCGAGGTCGCCGTGCGCAAGGCCCGCCGCGACCTGTCCGTCCGTCCGGTTTTCAAGCGCATCGACACCTGCGCCGCCGAGTTCGCCTCGTCGACCGCCTATATGTATTCCACCTATGAGACCGGCGCGCTGGGACAGGTCCCCGAGTGCGAGTCCGAGCCGACCGAAAACCGCAAGGCCATCATTCTCGGCGGCGGTCCCAACCGGATCGGTCAGGGCATCGAGTTCGACTATTGCTGCTGCCACGCGGCGTTCGCCTTCGCCGACATCGGCGTCGAGTCGATCATGGTCAACTGCAACCCCGAGACCGTCTCGACCGACTACGACACCTCCGACCGCCTGTATTTCGAGCCGCTGACTGAAGAAGACGTGCTGGAGCTGATCGACGTCGAGCGCTCGAAGGGCGAGCTGATCGGCGTGGTCGTACAGTTCGGCGGTCAGACGCCGCTGAAGCTGGCGCATGCGCTGCAGGCGGACGGCGTGCCGATCCTCGGCACTACGGTCGACTCCATCGATCTGGCCGAAGATCGTGAGCGGTTCCAGGTCATGCTGAACGATATCGGCCTGCGCCAGCCCCCGAACGGTCTGGCCCGCTCCGCCGAAGAAGCCGCGCAAAAGGCCGAAGAGGTCGGCTACCCCGTCGTCCTGCGCCCCTCCTATGTGCTGGGCGGACGCGGCATGATGATCGTCCACGATCGCGAGCAACTGGACCGCTATGTCGGTGAAGCCATGCGCGTGTCCGGCAACGATCCGGTCCTGATCGACCACTATCTGAACCGCGCCACCGAGGTCGACGTCGACGCCCTGTGCGACGACGAGACGGTCTTCGTCGCCGGCGTGCTCGAACACATCGAGGAAGCCGGCGTCCACTCGGGCGACAGCGCCTGTTCGATGCCGCCGTTCTCGCTCTCGCCCGCCATCATCGCCGAGCTGAAGCGCCAGACCACGGCCATGGCCCGGGCGCTCAAGGTTCGCGGCCTGATGAACGTGCAGTTCGCCATCGAGGAACCCCACTCGGCCGAGCCGCGCATCTTCGTGCTGGAAGTGAACCCGCGCGCTTCGCGCACCGTGCCGTTCGTGGCCAAGACCATCGGCCAGCCCGTCGCCGCCATCGCCGCCAAGGTCATGGCCGGGGTGCCGCTGAAATCCTTCGGTCTGGCCGACAAGCCCTACGACCATATCGCGGTCAAGGAAGCGGTCTTCCCGTTCGCCCGCTTCGCCGGCGTCGACATCATCCTCGGCCCGGAAATGCGCTCGACCGGCGAGGTCATGGGCCTCGACTGGAAGCGTGACGGCGAGGCCGACATGGCGCCCGCCTTCGCCCGCGCCTTCGCCAAGTCCCAGATCGGCGGCGGCACCACCCTGCCGACGACCGGCTGCGCCTTCGTCAGCGTCAAGGACGACGACAAGCCCTTCATCAAGGAGGCCGTCGCCGCCCTGATCGCCGAGGGCTTCAAGATCATCGCCACCGGCGGCACCGCCACCTATCTGGCCGAGCAAGGCCTGGCCGTCACCCCGGTCAAGAAGGTGCTGGAAGGCCGCCCGAACATCGTCGACGCGATGAAGAACGGCGACGTCCAGCTCGTCTTCAACACCACTGACGGCAAGCAGGCCCTGCAGGACAGCTTCAGCCTGCGCCGCACCGCCCTGATGATGAAAATCCCCTACTACACGACGGCCGCCGGGGCACTCGCGGCCTCGCAGGCCATTGGGGCGATCAAAGCTGGCGAACTGGATGTGAAAGCGATCCAGGCTTACTGACGAACCGAGCCCCTCTCATTCGAGCATGACGAGCAATGAATTTGTCGCTGATGGATTTGTTTCTCGTCCTGCTTGGACTGACCGAGGTGGGCGTGTTCTGCCTGTTCTGGTTCGACAAGGCGCAAGCGGTCGATCACGGCCAACGCGTTCGCGAGTCGACTCTGCTGCAGGCGGCCGTCGTCGGGGGTCTCGGCGCGTGGTTCGCCCAGCACCTGCTGCGGCACAAGACGCGCAAGGAGCCGTTCCGCACGCGCCTCGGCGTCATCATCATCCTGCACCTCGCGCTGAGCGCCGGCGCCGTCTGGCTCGTTTTGCAATACGGCTAGTCGCTTGCAGTCATTGCTACGATTTCACTTGCGATCCGCCCTTCTCTTGCGCTGGATGCACGCAGAGGTTTTGGGGAAATGAGATGATTAATCGGTCCAGGCTGGCGGCTCTGCTCACCGGTACGGCGTTGATGTTTGCGGCGGGCGCGGTGCAGGCCCAGCAACCAGAACCTCTGCCAGCAGAGGTTCTGGTCGACGCGCCGGACGCTGCCAAGGCCGCCTTTCTCAAGGACCACGTGGTGGTCTCCGGCCCCGTGAGCGGCGGCCTGACCTTCGCCTTCCCGCCAGCCTTCTACGACAACAAGCTGTTCCTGCTGGGCGAAAGCCACGGCGTCGCTGCGCCTCAGGTGCTGGACCTCGAACTGCTGACCCACCTCAACGCCCGTATCGGCCTGATCGACTATGTGGCCGAGGTCGATCCGGTTCAGGGCCTACGCCTGAACCAGTATCTCGACAGCGGCGACGAGGCCGTGCTGGACCGGGTGTTCGACTACTGGACCCGGACCGGCGCCCAGTGGGGCAATACGGCGTTCGAAGACAAGATCCGGGGCATCCGGGCGCTGAACCTGACGCTGCCAGAGAACCGTCGCGTCCACCTTCTCGGCATCGACGCGGTTCAGGACTGGCCGCTGACGACGGCGTGGCTCGCGGAACAAGGCCTCACGGTCGACCCCGCCGCCCTGAGCGCCGCGACGACCAACGCAGCCCGCGCGACCGTGGTGCTGGCGGCCCTGCCCACCACCTCGACCTCGCCGGTGCT
>DASVTM010000052.1:0-2838 GCA_036387575.1 Brevundimonas sp. | reverse complement strand
ATCGTCCAAGGTGGCGATGGAAGGTCTGGTCAAGAACCTTGTGGCGGCGATGACCGAACGCCTCAAGCGCCTCGAATGGATGAGCCCCGAGACCAAGGAACAGGCGCTCTACAAGATCGCCCACTTCGGCGTGAAGGTCGGTTATCCCGACGAATGGCGCAGCTATGACGGCCTGACGATCAGCCCGACTGATCTGTACGGCAACACCGAACGCGCCGGTGCCTTCGAATGGGCCTTCCAGACGTCCAAGCTCGGCAGGCCGGTGAACCCCAAGGAATGGGGCATGACGCCTCAGACCATCAACGCCTACTACAACCCGCCTCGCAACGAGATCGTATTCCCTGCAGCCATCCTGCAGGCGCCGTTCTTCGATCCGAACGCCGACATGGCCGTCAACTACGGCGCTATCGGCGCGGTCATCGGCCATGAGATCACCCACGGCTTCGACGATCAGGGCCGCAAGGTCGACGGTAACGGCGTGCTGCGCGACTGGTGGACGGCCGAGGACGCGACCAAGTTCGAGGCCCGGGCCAAGGTCTACGGCGCCGAATACGACGCCACCTTCCCCCTGCCCGGCATGCATGTGAACGGCGCAGCGACCATGGGTGAGAACATCGCTGATCTGGGCGGTCTGCTGATGGCGCTCGACGCCTATCACCTGTCGCTGAACGGCCAGCCTGCTCCGGTCATCAATGGCCTGAGCGGCGACCAGCGCCTGTTCCTCGGCTGGGCTCAGGTCTGGCGTGCCAAGCAGCGCGACGCCGCCCTGCAGCAGCAACTGGCGACCGATCCCCACTCGCCGGCCTCGGTTCGCGCCTCGGTGCCGGTGCGCAACGTCCAGGCCTGGTACGACGCCTTCGGGGTCAAGCCCGGCGACGAACAGTACCTCGCCCCCGCCGACCGGGCGGTGATCTGGTAGCTTCACCAGATCCTGGACATGACAACGGCCCCGGGATCGCTCCCGGGGCCGCTTTCATGTGTAGCTGTAAGGCTTAGCGACGACGCGGGGTAGTCGCAGCGCCGACGGCCGCACCGGCGACACCACCGATGACGGTCGACTTGGTGTTGCCGCCGATGACCTGACCGGCGACGGCGCCGCCGATGGCGCCGGTTGCAGCGCGTTGTTCCATCGTAGTGCCGCAAGCGGCCAGCAGGCCCACAACGCCGACCAAGGGAGCGAGTTTGGTGATCGTCTTCATTTCGAGTTCTCCAAAACTTCTGGGGGAGTGAAGCTTGGCAACTGAAACGAAACGGCCCGTCCCAGGTTCCCCGGGACGGGCCGCTATGTCGTCTACCGCGCTTTAAAAAGCACAGACGGCGTTAGCCGACGATTTGGTCGTCCGTGAAGAACTGGGCGATTTCAATCGCGGCGTTCTCGGCGGAGTCCGAACCGTGGACCGAGTTTTCACCGATGGACAGGGCGAACTGCTTGCGGATCGTGCCTTCGGCAGCGTCCTTCGGGTTCGTTGCGCCCATGACTTCACGGTATTTGGCGATGGCGCCTTCGGCTTCCAGAACCTGGACGACGACGGGCTCAGCGGTCATCTGCTCGACCAGCTCGCCATAGAACGGGCGCTCGGCGTGGACTTCGTAGAATTTCTTGGCTTGGTCGGTCGACAGCTTGACGCGGCGTTGGGCCACGATGCGCAGGCCGGCGCCTTCGATCACAGCGTTGACGGCGCCCGTCAGGTTGCGGCGGGTCGCGTCGGGCTTGATGATCGAGAAGGTGCGTTCGGTCATGGTGAGACTTCTTGTTTGGGATTGTGGAGGTGGGGGCTTATAGACGCGCCCTCCCTAGTTTCCAACTATCTCTCTTTTGTGTCCCTGAAGCGCGCCCGATGGCTCGCGGATTGAGGGACAAACCCCGGGTTTCCACGTCATGCTCCAGATTACAGACCTGACGTTCAACGCCTGGGGCCGCAAATTCCTCGTCGACGCCTCCGTCAGCCTGCCGCCGGGCTCCAAGGTCGGTCTGGTCGGTCGCAACGGCATTGGCAAGACGACGCTGTTCAAGCTGATTCTGGGCGAGCTTCACGCCGGCGGCGACGAAATCAGCCTACCAAAGACGGCCCGCATCGGCTCGGTCGATCAGGAACACCCGGCCACGCCTGTCAGCGTCATCGACACCATCCTTGAGGCCGATGTCGAGCGTCACACCCTGCTGGGCCGTCTCGAAACGGCCGAGCCCGAGGAGATGGGCGATATCTGGTCGCGCCTGATCGAGATCGACGCCGACGCCGCCCCCGCCCGCGCCTCTGAAATCCTCGTCGGCCTAGGCTTCGATCAGGAAAACCAGCAACGACCGATGTCCGAGTTTTCGGGCGGCTGGCGAATGCGCGTCGCCCTTGCCGCCGCCTTGTTCGCCGAACCGGACATGCTGCTGCTCGACGAACCGACCAACTACCTCGACCTCGAAGGCGCCCTGTGGCTCGAGGCCCGGCTGAAGAAATATCCGCACACTGCCCTGATCATCTCCCACGACCGCGAGATGCTGAACGAGGTCTGCACCCACATCCTGCACCTCGCGAACCACACGCTGACGATCTACACCGGCAACTACGACGCCTTCGAAAAGGCTCGGGCCGAGAAGTCGCGCCTGCAGATGTCGGCCAAGGCCAAGCAGGACGCCGAGCGCGCCCACCTTCAGTCCTTCGTCGATCGCTTCAAGGCCAAGGCGTCCAAGGCCGCGCAGGCCCAGTCGCGCATGAAGCGGCTGGAGAAGATGCAGCCGGTCGCCACCACCATCGAGGAGCGTGTCGCTCCGTTCACTCTGCCCTCGCCGCCTCGCCCTCTGGCGCCGCCGCTGATCCGGCTGGAGCGCGCCAACGTCGGCTACGA
>DASVTM010000051.1:0-3596 GCA_036387575.1 Brevundimonas sp. | reverse complement strand
GCCCTGACCGGGGGTATAGGGATCGCCGGCCTCGATGATCGACGGCTTCATGGAGGCGACCCAGGCCCCCCAGCGCTTCACCGAGGACGGCCAGCGGTAGCCGTCGCCGAACGGCAGCTTGGTTGCTCGAAGTTTGATGATTCCATCCGCGCCCGCATCGTGACGGGCGCCCGGCACGACAAGCGAATGGGCGACGCCGGGGCGATTCTCGGCCAGCCAGCTCTTCTTGGACTCGAGGTAGCGCTTCACCCCGCCGGAACGCGGCGCATACAGCATGGTGGTGTCGACCAGCCGGGGACGCGGATCGGAGGTCGAGGCCTTCAGGATCCTGAGCGTCTCGGCGACTTCCTCGTCCCAACCTGGAATCAGGCGCAGGTCGGATTCGGTGACGTCGATATCGACCAGGCTCATGGGGGACTTCTCCGCTCTGCTGGACCGGGCAACGCCCGACTGGCGAGTTTGGATGCGGGCAGCTGTTTTACGCGAGACCATCAAGCGCCCCTAAACCCGCGCAACGCCAAGCTCAAGCGGTATCGTCAGGTCCCTGATCGTTCTGCCGTGCCTCGGTTACAGAGACGCCCCGCCGCGCCAAAGCCTCGCGCAGAAGCACCTCGATCTGGGCGTTGACCGAGCGCAAATCGGCGGCCGCCAGACGTTCGACGGCCGCCATCACGCCCGGAGAGGCGCGCATCAAGAATGGTTTGCGGGGCTTTGCCGCCATCAGCCGTAGAGCGTGCCAGTGTTGACCACGGGCTGAGCTTCGCGGTCGGCGCACAGGACGACCAGCAGGTTGGAGACCATGGCGGCCTTGCGGTCCTCGTCGAGATCGACGACGCCACGAGTGCTGAGATCGGCGAGCGCCGTCTCGACCATGCCAACAGCGCCCGAGACGATCAGGCGACGAGCCGACAGGATTGCCTCAGCCTGCTGACGGCGCAACATCGCCCCGGCGATTTCCGGGGCATAGGCAAGGTGGGCCAGACGGGCTTCATCGACGGCGACACCCGCGACGCTGCAGCGTTTCGCCAGTTCGTCACGCAAGCGGGCCGCAACGTCCTCGGCATCGGCGCGCAGGGTCAGCTCCTGATCAACACCTTCGACCTGCTCGCCGTGGTCGTAGGCATAGTGGGAAGCGATGTCGCGCAGGCCAGTGTCGACCTGGATATTCACGAACGCCTGATAGTCATCAACGTCGAACAGGGCCTGGGCGGAATCGGACACGCGCCAGACGACATTGGCCGCGATCTCGACCGGGTTGCCGCGTTTGTCGTTCACCTTGAGCTTGTCGCTCGTGATGTTTCTGGCGCGCAGCGAGATTTTCTTGCGGCTGTACCATGGCACGACCCAGCGAAGACCGGTGATGCGATCGGTGCCGCGGTAGTCACCGAACAGCAGGATGGCGGTCGCCTCATTCGGTTGCTGGGAATACAACCCGCAAAGGATCAAAAGCCCCAAGACGGCGGCGAGGACCCCGGCGCCGACGGCCATGATCTCTCCCGCCATCTGGACAGCAAGCACCGGCCCGCCGATCATAAGGGCCAAGCTGAACAGCAACATCGTAACGCCATTGCCAGAGTTAGCCGGTCCCTCGATCGAGGGCGCCCGCTGTGCCCGGCCACTGCCGGCGATTGTGGTTGAATCGGTCGTCATGGTCTCAGCCCTCCGCTATTCACTATCTAAGTGATATCAGATTGATTGCGTATCCGACAAGCTGCATCTGGCCAACGCCCTTTGAAACACGGCGCTCCGGCCTTGCAATCGCCTCAAATTCGCGAAACTTGAGGCGTGGTCGCGCGGGCCCTGATAAGGGGTCCCCGATGACCGTGCGCGTGTGTGTTCACAGGGGTTTCTACCGAATGCGTAAACTACTCGCGACCGCTGCGGCGATTGCTCCGCTGCTGGTCGCCACCGGCGTTCAGGCGGAGGTCGTCGTCTCGACCACCCGCACGACTCCCATCCAGACTTCGAACGCCACCGGCACGGCGGCGGACAACATCCGCTTCGCCAGCGGAGGCGGAACGAATCTGACGTCCGGTACGGCCGTGACCGTTGATTCCAGCAACACCCTGACGATCGATGGCGGCGCCGCCGTCAACATCCAGACTGCGGCCGATAATTCGGTTGCCGTGCTGGTAAACGGCGGGACGAGCACCACCATCCTGATCAACGGTCAGGTACTGGTCTCCGACACTCTGACGACCTATCCCGACACCGACAGCGACGGCGATGTCGACGGCCCATGGGCTGTCGGCACCAACCGATATGGCGTGCGGCTGGCCGGCGCGGGGGCCGTGACGGGTAATGTAACGATCGGCTCGTCCGGCGTAGTGCAGGTCGAAGGCAACAACTCGATCGGCCTGGCCGTAGACACGAACCTGATCGGCAATCTGAACAGCTACGGCACGATAACCGCCGTCGGCGACAACTCCGTCGCCGTCCGCACGACCGCCCCCATCACCGGCAGTGTCACGGTCGACGGCACGGTCACTTCCAACGGCGGCAATTCTTCTGCGGCAGCGATCCTCGGTGACGTTTCCGGTCGGCTGACGCTGCAAGGCGCGATGACGTCGAGCGGCTATCGCTACAACCAGCAAGGCACGGACGCCTTCATCAAGACGCTGGACCCCGACGACCTGCTACAGACGGCCTCGACCGTCATCGTCGGCGCCAATGTCGGCGGTGGCGTCGTATTCGACACCGCCCCTGCCGACAAGGATACGGCCAACACCGACGAGGATGGCGACGGCCGGGTCGATACGACCGAAGGCACTGCCAGCATCACCGCCTATGGTGCTGCGCCAGCGGTGACCGTGGGTTCGGCAACTCGATCCGTGACCCTTGGCGTTGCTGGGACCGGCGACAACGCCTATGGCTTCATTAACCGTGGCTCGATTGTCGGTAATGGCGTCTATGATGGCGTCAGCAGCAACGGCGTCCTGTTCGGCGTCGCGGGCGGTCAGGCCGTCAATGTTGCCGGCGGCATCCTGAACACCGGGACTATGGCGGTCCTCTCCAGCGAAGCCGACGCCACTACAGTCCATCTGGCGGCCGGCGCAAGCACCCCGATCCTGCGCAACGACGGCTTCATCACCGCAGCATCCGCGACGAGCTTGGCCAGCACCGTCAATGCGATCCGGATCGACGCCGGCGCCAGTCTTCCATCTTTCACCAACAACGGATCGCTGCTGGCTACATCTGGCGGCGGAACCGCGAACGTCACTGCCCTGGTCGATCTGAGCGGGACCCTGACCAACGTCCTGAACACTGGATCCTTCCAGGCGAGCCTCGTCGCCAACGAGGCCGGCGATCCCTTGAAGGGTTCCACGGTCGCCATGGACCTGCGGGCCAACACAACGGGCGTAACCGTTACCCAGACCGGCATTCTGAGCGACACCACCAGCACCCTCGTCGACACTGACAACGACGGCGTCGATGACGTCGACGAGCCTTCGCTGGTCGGGAACGTCCTGCTGGGATCCGGCGCCGACACGGTTAACCTTCAGAACGGCATCATGCTGGGCGACATCGCCTTCGGCGTGGGAGCGGACAATCTTAACATCACCGGCGGCGGCTATGTGCGTGGCGCCCTGTCGGAC
>DASVTM010000050.1:0-5013 GCA_036387575.1 Brevundimonas sp. | reverse complement strand
GGCTGTAATCGCGTTCACGTCGGGCGCCGGCGCCGCCGTGCAGGATCAGGGCTGGGCGAGTCATGAACGTCTCCGGAAAGGCTTACTGCAGGAGCTCATTGGCGGCGGCTCCCATTCGGGTCTGGCAATCTTGCTGGCGGCTGATTAGCGTCCCGGAGACGCGCGCGCCACCGTTCACCGGCGGCAAGGGGGTCAGCGCCAAACCAGATCAACCGGCCTGAAGCAGCGCGAAGCGCGGTGGGCCAAACAGAACGGCCTCAAGAGCGGCAGGCCGTCCGAGGAACGAGGAAACAAGCATGCGCGCAGTTCTATCCAAGGTCGTCGGTGGTCCCGAGTCTCTGGTCGTCGAGGAGGTCCTCGATCCGACCCCCGGTAAGGGTCAGGTGATCATCGAGGTCAAGGCGGTCGGCATCAACTTCCCCGACACCCTGATCATCGAGGACAAATACCAGTTCAAGCCGGCGCGTCCCTTCTCGCCCGGCGCCGAGGTGGCCGGCGTGATTGAAGCCGTGGGCGAGGGCGTCAAAGGCCTGTTCAAGGGCGACCGCGTCATCGCCGTTCCCGGCTGGGGCGGGCTGGTCGAACGCCTCGCCGTCCCCGCCGCCAGCGTCATCAAGATGCCCGACGCCATGTCGTTCGAAGAGGGCGCGGCTCTCGTGATGACCTACGGCACCTCCTATTACGCGCTCAAGGATCGGGCCCAGTTAAAGGCCGGCGAGACCCTGCTGGTGCTCGGCGCTGCAGGGGGCGTCGGTGCCGCCGCCGTCGAACTGGGCAAGGCCATGGGGGCCCGCGTCATCGCCGCCGCCTCGACCAACGACAAGGTCCAGTTCGCACTCGAACTCGGCGCCGACACCGGCCTGATCTATCCGTCCGGCGAGATGGACAAGACGGCCCAGAAAGAACTGTCCGGCGAGCTGAAACTGGCCTCGGGCCGCGACGGTCCCGACGTGGTCTATGACGGCGTCGGCGGCGGCTATGCCGAGCCCGCCCTGCGCTCGATGGACTGGTACGGCCGCTATCTGGTGGTCGGCTTCCCGGCGGGCATTCCGTCGTTCCCGCTGAACCTGACCCTGCTCAAATCGGTGTCGGTCATCGGCGTCTTCTGGGGCGCTGCGGTCGCTCGTGATCCCGCCGGTCACGCCGCCAACATCGCCGACCTGCTGACCTTCTACGCAGAGGGCAAGATCAAGCCTCGTATCTTCAAGACCTATCCGCTGGAACGGGCCCACGAAGCCATCAAGGCTCTCGGCGACCGCGCCGCCATGGGCAAGATCGTGGTGACCGTCGAGTCGTGACGGCCTGATCGAACACGCCGACGTTCCAGTCGGCGTGTTCGCGGCTAGCCCTCCTGCCGATCCTTGAGCCGCTCGACCGTCTTGCCTGCCTGATCGCGGTGGCGGCGCTTTATGTTGGCCCCCAGCGTCGCGATCAGGGCGGTGATCACCGCAGCGTCGTCGGTGAAGCCAATCCCGGCGAAGATGTCGGGAATCGCGTCGAGGGGCATGACGAAATAGGCCAGCGCCCCCAGCATCATCCCCTTGGCCGCCGTCGGCGTCGCGGGGTCTCGGGCGGCGTAATAAACGCTCAGCGCCTGATCCACGAAAGGGATGTGCGCCGCGGTGCGCACGATCTTGGGCCAGAATCCACGCTGAACCCTGACTTCATTGACCCGCATCACGGACGGGACCAGCGCCTTGGCGGGGTCCAGCACATCGTCGGGCGTAACAGGTTGTGATCGGGTCGGCATCGCCGCTAAACCCCTCGGAACATCCATGGTTCAGACAAGATAGGGACTCTTCGCATGAAACTCGACAGTTCGATGGCCGCAGTCGTCACCGGCGGCGCTTCCGGTCTCGGAGAAGGCACGGCGCGCGCCATCGCGGCCACCGGCGCCAAGGTCGCCCTGTTCGACATGAACGAGGAAAAAGGCGAGGCCATCGCCGCTGAAATCGGCGGCGTCTTCTGCAAGGTCGACGTGACCTCGGACGAGGAAGTCGCCGCCGCCTTCGCTAAGGCCCGCGCCGCCCACGGCCAGGAGCGCCTGACCGTCAACTGCGCCGGCATCGCCACCGGCCAGAAGACCGTCTCGCGCAAGAAGGACACTGGCGAGATCCGCGCCCACGACATGGCCAGCTTCGAGCGCACCGTGCGCATCAACCTGTTCGGCACCTTCCGGGTCCTGTCGCAGTCGGCGCTCGGCATGGTCACTCTGGAGCCTATGGAGGACGGCGAGCGCGGCCTGATCGTCAATACGGCCTCAGTGGCCGCACAGGACGGCCAGATCGGCCAGGCGGCCTATTCGGCATCCAAGGGCGGCGTCTACGCCATGACCCTGCCAGTGGCCCGCGATCTGGCCCAGGACGGCATCCGGGTGAACACCATCCTGCCCGGCATCATGTGGACGCCGATGATGGCCGGCATGGATCAGAAGATTCAGGACGCCCTCGCCGCCGCCATCCCGTTCCCCAGCCGCCTCGGCCGTCCGGCGGACTACGCCTCGCTGGTGCTGGAGCTGGCCCGCAACGTCTACATCAACGGGGAATGCATCCGTCTGGACGGGGCGATCCGTCTCGCGCCTCGTTGACGGAAGACGAGGCTGTCGGGCCGGCCTCGAGATAATCCGGAGTTCGGAGAAAAAGACCCTTGCCGTATGCCGCAAGCGTCCGCTATACGCCCGCCTCTCGACGAGACGGATCGCCCTTCGGGGACCGTTACGGAGTGCGGGCGTAGCTCAGTGGTAGAGCACAACCTTGCCAAGGTTGGGGTCGAGAGTTCGAATCTCTTCGCCCGCTCCAGTCGAACCAGAAGGCCCGGTCCTCACGGATCGGGCTTTTCTGTTTCCGGGCCCCGGCAGGATTGTTCGCGATGTTGCTTAAGCGTGACATTGTCCTTGATGCAGATTTCACCGGGAACGTGGTCCGCGGCGACAGTGGTGAAGCCGCTGCCCGGTCTGGCGCCAATGCTGATCGATGAGTAGCGTCCTGTCTTGTTGGTGGAGCGTTTCGCATGTTTCTTAGTCTTTCGCGTCGTCAGGCGATGTCATCTGCGGTGGGTCTGGGCGCCGTCGCCTGTCCCGCATTCGCGTCGGCTCTCACGCAGGCCGACGCGTCAACGCCGGGCGATGCGACTGCTCTGGCGGAGGCTGTGGACGTCTATGTGAAGCGGGCGATGGCCGCGTTTCCGGATCAGCCCGCGATCTCGATCGCAGTGGTCAAGGACGGACGGACCGTACTCGCGCGCGGCTATGGCGTTCGCAAGATGGGCGAGGCGCAGACTGTCGACGAACACACGCTGTTCGCCATCGCCTCGAACACCAAGAATGTCACGGCCGCTGCCCTCGCCATGATGGTCGACGAAGGCAGGGTGAAGTGGGACGAACCGGTCCGGACCTATCTGCCCGATTTCAGGCTGTCGGACCCGTATATCAGCGAGCATATCACGGTGCGCGATACGCTGAGCCACCGCGCAGGGTTCGGGCTGGGCGCCGGAGATCTGCTGTTCTGGCCCAACAGCGACCGCACGCGCGAGGAAGTGGTCGCGCAGGCCGCTTTCGTGCCGATCGAGGATGGGTTCCGGGCAAACTATCACTACTGCAATCTGATGTTCGTGGTGGCGGGACAGGTGCTGGCTGCCGCTTCCGGCATGCGTTGGGAGGAGTTCGTCCAGAAGCGAATCTTCGACCGCGTCGGCATGACCGGGACTGTGCCGATGGCGACGCTGGCGGACCCGGCGAAGTCTGCGCTGCCTCATGCCCGGGTCGGGCCGCCGTTGCGAACCCACGGCCCCATGACGCTGATCGCCGAGTCGATCGCCGAGGTCTGGAACTGGGATTCAGCGGCGGCTGCGGGTGGCATCTGCACCAATCCTGTCGACTGGGCCAAATGGATCAACGTCCGGCTGGCGATGGGCAAGTTGCCGGACGGTTCGCGGCTGTTCTCCGAATCCGTCGCCAGAGAGATGTGGAAGCCCAACATCATCATCTCGGGCACCGAGGGACCCACGGCCGCCATGCCAGGGCGAGCCATCGCATCCACCTACGCTATGGGATACCAGGTGCAGGACTATCGCGGCGAACGCTACATCAGCCACGGTGGAGGTTCGCCGGGCGGCATCTCGGCGACGGTTATGATCCCGGGCCGCAACGTCGGCTTCTCGATCTTCTCCAATGCCGAGGAGGGGATGCTGCTGCGGTCGCTGCGAAGCGGGATCGCCGACCTCTGCATGGGTCCGGACCGCTCCGGCGCGGACTTCGACTGGATCACGGACTCGCTTCGACTGGCTGCTGAAGCCGAGACCAGGGCCATCGCCGCCGCCGCCGGGATCGCAGCAAAACAGGCTCAGGGTGCCAGGCCGTCCCTGCCGCTCGAGGCATATGCCGGAACATGGCGCGACCCTTGGTACGGCGACATTACGATCCAGTCGCAGGACGGAGGTCTGTGGCTGGCGTTCACCCATACTTCCGCGTTGAAGGGCGTTCTGGAGCCCTATGACGGCGAGACCATGCGGACGCGGTTCGGCGACAAACGCGAAGAGGATTTGCTGATCACCTTCGCCCTTGTCGACGGTCAGCCTGCGACCGCGACGATGAAGGCGCTGAGCCCCGACGCTGATTTCTCGTACGACTACCAGGATCTCAGACTGACGCGCGTCTGATCGCACGTCGGCTCAGTCCGGGCGGTACGGGCCCTCAAAGGTCACGGGAGGGGTGGACCCGCAGGGAGGCGCATCGGACGGAACTCTCCATTTTGACCGGAGATCGCCGTTCTGTGCGGAACGCCTGGCGTGGTGAGAGCTTTCCAGTCTGCAACCTTGGAAGGGAAAGCTCCATGATCAAACCTATCCTCGCCCTTGCTGCGACCGGCGTCCTGCTGGTCGCCTGCGGCAACAACAATGAGACAACCGGACCTGTTGAAGGCCCGGCTGTCGCCTCGTCCGAAGCGCCGCGTAATCCGGCGGTCGATACGGAGGACACGTCCGCGAAGGAGGCGCTCACGCCGGGCGCCAACTCCT
>DASVTM010000049.1:0-9133 GCA_036387575.1 Brevundimonas sp. | reverse complement strand
TTCATCACCTGTGCTCCGGCGTTGGTGTACAAAACCACCTCACCTTCAAGGACGTAGACAAACTCGTCCTCGGCGGAGTGCCAATGCCGCTGGCTTGACCACTGTTGGGGAGGCAACCGCAACAGGTTGACTCCGAACTGGCTCAACCCGGCTGCGTCACCCAATGCCCAGCGGCGACGGCCGGCGCACTGCTGGTCGTAAGGTTGCGGATAGCCTGAACCCAATCTGGTCGGCGCTGTCGCAATTTCGATCTTCGGCATCAGGGTTTCCGTCATTGCAGTTGAAACGATGGCCAGCGGGCGACCAAGCCGGGAGATGGCGCGCTTAGGACACGGCCCTGCTGCCTATGACGGCAATCGCTGCGATTTCGCACTTCAGCGCAGGCATCAGCAAAGCGGACACGCCGACGGCTGTGTGGGCGGGGTAGTTCAACGGGATGAACTCGCGTTGCACCCTTTTGAAGCCTTCGAAGTCCGCTGGGTCGGTGTGATAGGACGTCAGCGATACGATGTCGGCCATGGACGCTCCAGCGCAGGCCAAAACCGCCTTCAGGTGGCCAAATGCAAGGCGGATCTGGTCCTCCTTGCCTTCGGGAATGCCGCCCGCATCGTAGCCGACCTGACCCGACACGTGGACCGTATCTGCAATCCTGACCGCCTGTGACAACTGGTATGCCTCATAAAGCGGCTCGGACCCGGGTGGATTGATGAGTTGCATAGTCATGGTGTTGGTCCTTCTGGGAACAGTTCGGATGCCCCTGAGAGGGCGCTCGACAACGGCGAAAACGGAAGCTAGCCGTGCATCGTGGAGCCGAGATCATTCCGAACACGCGCTGCCCCACTGCGAGCATCACTGAGGTTGAAACTGACTGCCAGACGGTTCCAGGCGTTGATTGCCGCGACCGCGACGGTGAGGCGGACCAACTCCGCCTCGCTGAACTGTCCCACGGCTTCTGCGTAGATATCGTCGCCCACGGGCCCGGCAGAGATCAATGTCACCGCCTCGCTCCAGGCGAGTGCAGCACGCTCGCGTGCGTGAACACCGAGCTTTCCCGCCACGTGGATAGCAGTTCCAAACGCTGCGGATCCTCGCGGCTGTCGAGGGCCATTTTCACATGGGTTTCGACGCAGTAGGCGCAGTTGTTCAGTTGAGATGTTCGAATTCGGACGAGTTCAACAAGGGGCGCGGGAAGCCCGGCGCCGTCCACCTAAGCGTCCAGGTCCATCAGGGCTTTGACGGCGTCCGGCGCCAGGACAAAGGGATGTGAACGGTCAGACACGGGGGGAACTCCAGTTGTCGTTATCGATAAATAGATCCATGGGCGGTCAACCCTCAGGGTCTGGGCCAAGGGTGGTTGACCGGTCTCAGTAGGCGCGTGCGAAGAAAACAGCGGTGGTGACAACGCTGATCGACAGGGTGGCGCCCCGGAGAACATTCGCCGGCAGCCGACGGCTCAGCCGCGCACCGACATAGCCCCCGAGTATCCCGCCGATCATCACGATTGAGGTCTCGGCCCAACTCACGAGGCCAGTAGCGGCGAAGCACAGGACTGCAGCGCCGTTCGCAGCCGCTACCATTACGGTCCGCAACGGCGTCAGCTGGCGGAGGTCTGCCGAAGTCGCGAGACTCCACACCGCGAGCATCATCAGGCCGACCGCGCCGCCGAAATAGCCGCCATAAATCCCCAGCAGGAACTGAGCGAAATAGATGGAGCGGCCACCAAAGCGAAGGCCGACGCTTTTCAGAAGAATGTTGGCCCGTGGACCGGCAGCGAGGGTTACCGTGGCGAGAACGCAATAGCTTCGACGACGGTGAGAGCTGGGTCCTCGCCGCGAACATGATCGTTGTACGACGTCTCTGACAGCGGCAACGCCGCTGCAATCGGCGACAGTGGCGACGTTCTCCGATGGAAACAAAAGGCAATCGTTCTTCAGTGCCGCACCTGACATTCTCCAGCTCGTTGCCGATATATGATGGCGCGAGGGAGGTTTCCGGCCCGTGTCGGTTGCACGCGTCCAGAGACGCAAACCGAGGTGATTTGGCGAGGGCCACGATCGCCGCGTCCGGAAGTTTGGACCCTCTCCGTCATGGCAGCGCGCGGAACCGCACCGCCAGGCCTCCTCCTGGACGCATGACAATAGGAAGAATGTCGGTGCTCGTAACGACCTGGCGGGACACGACATAGCTCATCGGGTTGGTGCGATAGTCGGCCTCAGGCCCATCCGCGTAGATCTGCGCCTCGTACCTGCGCCCGGGCTCCAGAAAGCTGAGCGGCTGACGGAGTGTGCGCCCGTTTTCGTCCGTGATCGCCCCTAGATACCAGTCGGCGGCGCCCCGTTGTAGTCGGGCGACCACGACGTACTCTCCGATCTCTGACTGGAGCGTCCGGCTCGTCTCCCAGTCCGTCGGCACGTCCTTGATGAACTGGAATGCGTCAGGGTGAGCCTGGTAGTTTTCCGGCAGGTCGGCGGCCATCTGGATGGGACTGTAGATGACGACGTACTGGGCTAACTGGGTCGCAAGGGTTGACTGAACCCTGCGGGTCAGTTCGGCCCCGCCGCGCGGTATGTCGAAAATCCCGGGGGTGAAGTCCATCGGTCCGGCGAGCAGCCGGGTGAATGGCAGGATGGTCAGATGTTCGGGCGGGTTCGTGGGATTGCCCCAGGCATTGAACTCCTGGCCCCGAGCGCCTTCCCGGCTGATCATATTGGGCCAGGTTCGGCGCAGGCCGGTGTCCTTCACCGGCTCGTGGGCGTTGATCGCGATGTGGTGACGCGCCGCGATCTCGGCCACCTGCAGATGATGGCGAACCATATATTGTCCGGCAAACCATTGCAGGCCGCCATTCTGGTCTGCGATGTCGCCGCTGTGCCGCACATAGCCGGTCTTCACCGCGCCAACGCCATAGCGCTCGTAGAGTGCCATGGCCTCCTCGATCTGAGCCTCATAGTTTGTCACCGCGCCCGCCGTCTCGTGGTGGCCGATCAGGCCTACGCCGCGATGCTTGCCGTACTCGGCGACCGCCGCGATGTCGAAGTCGGGGTAGGGGGCCGCGAACCGGAACGCGTCCCCGTTGGCGATCCACTCTCCGTCCCAACCCTGGTTCCATCCCTCCACCAGCACGTTGTCGAAACCGTTCTCCGCCGCGAAGTCCATGTAGCGCTGCACATTGGCGGTGGTGGCGCCATGACGATCGCCGCTGCCCCAGGTGCTTCGGTCCAGGTGCATCTCCCACCAGACGCCGACGTATTTCCCCGGCCTGACCCAGGACACGTCGCCCAGACGGTTCGGCTCGTTCAGATTCAGTTCAATGCGGCTATCCGCCAGGTTCCCGGGTGTTTCGCCGACGAGAATGGTCCGCCATGGGGTGGAGAACGGGCCTGTCCTTTGAGCCAGAACGCCATCCGGCCAAGGCATCAGCCGGGCGGTCAACGTCCCTGCGCCGTCGCCCGTCAACAGCATGCTCGGGAAGTCGACGAGCGCGGCCTCGTGGATCGAGAGATACAGCCCGTCATCGCGCTTCAACGTGAGCGGCGTCTCCGTCGTCGTGATCCGGCGCGCGTCGGTCTCCGAATAGAGATATTCGTCGCGTTCCTGACCCCAAGCCGGATACCACCATGCCCGGTTCGTCCCCACCGTGCGGTACTGGGTATTGTCCGCGACGACCTTCACGGACTCGTCCGGCGGGATCGACGGATAGCTGTACCGGAACCCCACGCCATCGTCGAACAGGCGCACGGTGAGGACGACCTCCCGGTTGAGCGGCGTATCGCCGCTGAGCGTCACCGTCATCTCGGAATGTCTGTCCGCGATGATGCGTTGCTCGCCCCAGGGCTGCTCCCAGGTCCGGTCGACGGACGACCACCGCGCTTGGGTCAAGGCCGTCCAGCGGACGGCCGGTTCGCCTGCAAACGAAAGACCCAGCGTCGAGGGGGCGATGACCGGCTGGCCGAGGCGCCCGACCTCCCAGGTCGCGCGACCCGCCTCGACCGAGACGCACAGTTCGAGCAGCCGGCCCGGCGATTGGGCGCACTCACGCGAGCCGGCGTGGGCGGTCAAGGGCAGGGCGCAGGCGAGGAAGATCAGGGCGCGAGCTAACATGGTCTGGACATCCTAAGGGCGGTCGGAGGAGTGAGACGCAGCGGGCAGGGCCGCGTTTGTCGGAAAGGCGGATACTTTTCGGGCGATGAAGTCGAGCATGCCCCGAAGGGCGTCGTTGACCGCCTCGGGCGGATTCAGGTCGGCGACGGGGTCATGGCTCGTCGGCCGTAAGCCGTGACCGATCAGGAGCGACTGCCACTCGTCGGCCGGGATCGTCTCATGTTCGAGCGGGCCGAGCAGCCCTCGCGCCGCGAAGAGCGCCAACCGGTGGGCCAGCGCGGGCGGCACGTCTCCGGCGCGCGCCTGATCCCAGAAGCGGCCCTGGTACCGCTGGGTGCGATAGTGGGCGATCTGGAAATCGCGGAGATGCTCCATAAGGGCGGAGAGGGTCCCATTGTAGTCATCGCGTTCGCAAGCGGCGTCGGCGGAAGTCGGGAACCGGCTGACGAAATGGATCAGCCCCAGCTGGAGCACGTGGAAATCGAGTCCGAAGATCGGATCCAGGCGGCAAGCGGCCGGGCCCATGGCCACGCAGTTGGAGCGCCAGGGAGCGGTTCGTCCGAACTGCACTAGCGCCTCGGACGACGCGGGGTCGAAGCCCATCCTGCGCAGATCCGGCGCAGGCTCGCCGTCCTCCGAAAAAGCCGCCAACAGATGGGTCGCCGCGGGCGTCGGGATGCGGGCAAGCCAGCCCCAGCGGTGGGCCTCCACCCGACCGTAGGCCAGCGGCGCGGGCATGGGCGGAGTCAGCGCGCGGGCGATGCGGGTGGTCGGCGACCAAGCGCTCCAGTCCTCCTTGGGGGACCGCAGGATGCCCTCACTGAGGACGGCCTCCTGGCTGACATCGACGAACAGGTCGGCGGTGATGAACCGGCCGTCATCGAGGCGGAGAGCGACAAGGCGACCGTTCTCGCCACGTTCGGCGTCGAGGCCTTCTGTCTGATGCGACACCAGGCCATCCTGTCGTGCAAGCACGGCCAGACTCCTGGCGTAAGCCTTGGCGGGCAGGGCGTATCCATAATCCGCTCGGCCGAAGGCCGCGATCTCGCTGTCAGGAACCAGTCTCCGTCCAAGACGGGCGGCGGCGGCGACCAGGTTGAACGCCTCCAGCGGAACGCCGGAACCGGCGCGCTCCGCCCTCAGCCAGTGAGGGAAGAAGGCCTCCTGCCCGATGGAGGCCCCGTTGGCTCCATAGCTTACGAACCCGCTCGATCCGTCCGTGGGGCCGCCGTCCAGTTGGCGTCCGAGCATGAACGCGCCTTTGGTTGCGGCCAGGAGCCGAGCTTCCCGGATGCCGAGCCGGTTATGAAGCGCCTCGATCGCCGGCCTGGCCTCGATCACTTCGGTCGGGGCGACCCGCGAAGGCAGCGCCACCGCTTCAACCGTGACGCCGGCCTTGTGCAGCGCCCCGTGAATCGTCAGTGCTGCGAGCCACAGGGGGGCGTCCGCGCCGACGACGACGACCCGGGTCGGACGCCCGATCACGCCATCGCTCCGGCACGAGCCCGATACGCGGCGACGAAGTCTTCGTGCGACCTCATCGTTGAGAGGTTCGAGGCGATCCGGTCGGCGAAGTCCGCCAGCCGCGGGTCCAGGACCTCCGGGTCGAGGGCGTCCGCCAGACGATCGTACCCCTCCGGCGATAGGCCTTGGCCGACCAGAACGGACAACCAGCTGTCTCGCGAAAACAGGCCCAGCTCATAGTTTGGCAGGGCGCCGCGCGTCCGGAACAGGGCGATACGGCGTTCCAGGCTCTCGGGCAGGGCCATGCGACGCATATGGTCCCAGAGCGGCTCGCCCTCCCGCCCGTTGATCGCATAGTGCAGGATCAGAAAATCCCGTGCGCGCTCGTAATGAATCTCGAACAGGCGGTTGAACTCGTCGGACAGGCGGGGATCCAGGCGGCTGTCGCCCCGCGCGGGCATCAAGGTCGCCAGGTCATGAGCCGCCGCCTGGATCAGGAAGATGCTGGTCGACTCGAGCGGTTCGAGGAAGCCGCTGGCCAGTCCGATCGCCACGCAGTTGCGACTCCAGGCCTTCTCGCGCCGCCCCGCCTGAAACCGCAGGAGACGCGGCTCATCGAGCGGCTCGCTGTCGAGGGCGCCGAGCAGGGTCGCGCGCGCGGCGGCTTCATCGATGAACCGGCTTGAATAGACGTAGCCGTTCCCGGTGCGGTGCTGGAGCGGGATGCGCCACGTCCATCCCGCCGTCTGGGCGGTTGACCGGGTGAAAGGCGTGAAGTCTTCGGCGCGCGCGCTGGGGACCGCGAGCGCCCTGTCGCAGGGGAGGCACGCGCTCCAGTCGCGCCATGGGACCTCCTGGCAGTCGCCGACCAGCACGCTGCGGAAGCCGCTGCAGTCGACGAAGAGATCGCCCTGGATGGTCGTCCCCGACTGCAGGCGAAGCCCGGTGACGTCACCAGACTGGGCGTCCCTGTCCACGCCTTCGACCAGACCCTCCCTGCGGTCGACGCCGCGCGCGATAGCCCAGCGTCGCAGGTAGGCCGCGTAGAGACCGGCGTCGAAATGGTAGGCGTAGGCATAGGTCGATCGGATTGAGCTCCGGTCTTTGTCCGGCAGATCGAACCGCCGGGCGTGGGCCGCCGCAACCGCATAGGAATAGGCGGCGAGAGGCAGGGTGGGGCGTCCCATGGCCCGGTTCCGGAGCCACTGGTGCTGGAACTCAACCCCGCGCCAAGGCTCGCCGAAGGCGCCGAAGGGATGAATGTAGCGCTCGCCCGGCGGGCCCCAGCCGACGAACTCGATGCCGAGCTTGAACGTCGCCTGGGTCTGGGCGACGAAGTCCACCTCGTCGATCCCCAGCGCATCGTTGAAGTGTTTGATGTGAGGGAGCGTGGCCTCGCCCACGCCGACCGTGCCGATCAGGTCTGACTCGACGAGGGCGATCTCATAGTCTGCGGGGCTCAGTCGGGAGACGAGCATGGCGGCCGTCATCCAGCCCGCGGTGCCGCCGCCGAGGATCACGATCCGATAGCGTTCTGTCTGGTTGACCATGGAACTCCGTCCAAAAGACCATCGCCGCGACCGTGGTCGCGGCGATGAGTTTCGAGGACGTCAGAATTTGGTCCGAAGGCCTATCTGGTAGCGCCGGTCGACGCGGCTCCAGGCGGAATCCCTGAACACCGGGCTCGCGTTCGGGGTCTGGGGCGAGTCGCCGAAGATCTGCTGCTCGTACCGACTGGTCGTATCCAGCAGGTTGGTCGCATCGAGCGACAGCTCCAGATTGCTGTTGATAGAGTAACGCAGCGACGCATCCAGGAAGCCTGCGGACTTCTGGAACACCGGAAGCCCAATGCAGCAGTCCAGGTTCTGGGTCAGGTAGCGGGAGCGCCAGTTGTAAGCGATCCGGAACCCGAGCGGACCTTTTTCATAGAGGCCCACCACGTTGAAGGTATGCGTCGAAACGCCCGCGAGCCTGTGCGAGTCGATGACGAAGCCGGACCCGCCAAGCGACTGCTGGCCGGCCCCGAAGGCGCCGACATCGCCGCCCGAAGACGCGTTGAAGAGGTTCGAGTTGTTGATGCCAGACTGTTGGACGTAGGTGTAGTTGGTCTGGACTCCGAGCCCGCTCAACCATCCGGGCAGGAAGTCGAAGAAGCTCTGGTAGGACAGCTCCGCACCGAGCAGTTCGCCGCTGTCGCCCTCGGTATTGCTCGGGCCGTTGATCTGAACCGACTGGGTCGAGGCGCCATTGGCGATCGTCCGGTTGAACTGGCCGAAGGAGATCGCGTCGTTCAACCTCTTGTAGAAGAGACCGGCCGCGAACGAGGTGTTGCGACCGACATAGTGTTCGAACGACAGGTCGAACTGGTCGGCAGTCAGCGGCTTCAGCGAGGCGTTCCCCGAGTTTGCGAGGAAGACGAAGTTGTAGCCGGCGACGTTGGCGGCGGTCCGGGGCGCCGTCGGGGAGTTGAAGATGATGTTGGGCGAGTCCGCAGTGACCGAAAACGTCGGGGCGTTGATCGCAAGGGTGTTGCGTAACAGGCCGATGTCCGGTCGCGAGAGGGCGCGGGAATAGGCGAAGCGGATGAAGTTCTGGTCGTCGAGGCCGAGGCGCACATTGAAGCTCGGCAGCCAGTTCAGATAGTCGGCCTTATAGCTGTCGAGGATCACCGCGCCGTTGGCGAAGGCGCGGATTTCCGGCGTGAGATAGCAGGACGGATTGACGATGGCGCCGCCCGACAGGGGCGTGCCGCAGGGCTGTAGACCGTTGAACACCGTATTGGCGGGGAAGGCCACGCTGCCGTCGCTGTCTTCGCGGGTGCGCACCAGGCGAAGGCCCACGTTACCGGCGACGGTGAGACCGCCCAGCATCTTGTCGTCTCCGCCGAAGCGAAGCATGGCGTAGACCGCCTCCGTGCGTTCGCGCACGTCGAGGATTTCTCCCGGCGTGAAGCACCCCTCCGTCGCCTCGGCGCGGTCGCAGATCGGGGTGTAGCTGTTGAGCGGCGCATTGGTGCGCGGACCGAGTGCATCCACGAGGCGCGGGAAATCGCGCAGAACATCGCGGCTCAGGAAGACGAGCGCCCCGTTGTCGTAGACGCCGCCGTCATAGAAGTCGCCGAGGGAGGTCGACTCCCAGATGCCTGCGCCATAACCCTGGAATGGCGCATGACCGGCGTTGCCGCCGCAATTTCCGGAGTTGGTCGGATAGGGCGCAGGCGTGGTGTTGTCGGCGTTGAAACCGGGTCCGTTGCAGTTCCAGGGCTGGGCGATCGGCGTCCAGTTGAAGGTCGAATAACGCACAGTCTGCTGGCGGTCGGCGTACCGAACGCCCACGCTGAGGGTGTCGAGCCAGCCGCCCTCGTTGAAGTCATACGTCGCGTCGGCGCGAAGAGCGATCTCCTCGCCCTCATTGTCTTCCACGTGACCCTGGATGAACGGGATCCAGTAGTTGTGGGGGTTGGCAAGGCCGCCTGCCGCGTAGTTGACATTCGAGCCCGGCAGCAGCGCCACATGAGGCGTGCCGTCACCGTTGACGCTGTATTGGACATTGGCCATCGAGCCGGCAG
>DASVTM010000048.1:0-12821 GCA_036387575.1 Brevundimonas sp. | reverse complement strand
GCCGGACAGGTCTCGCCCGGCTATTCATCGCCCTGGGCCGCTCCGTCGATCCCGCGTAAGGCGCCGCGTTGGCTGATGATGAAGCATGCGCCGCTGATCCTGCGGCCCGCCGTCGATTGGGAGATGATTTCCTGGGGCGTGGCGATGCTGAGGAACTGCACCTCGACCCGCTATGCGCTGAACAAGGAGCGGATGGTCAGGCTCGCGGAATACAGCCGCGATCAACTCGACGCCCTGCGTGGCGAAACCGGCATCACCTACGACGGCCGCCAGCAAGGGACGCTGCAGCTATTCCGCACGGAGAAACAGCTGCACGACGTCGGCAAGGATGTGAAGGTGCTGAACGCCGAGGGCGTGCCGTGCGAGGTGCTGGATCCTGCAGGTTGCATCGCCGCTGAGCCTGGCCTGGGCCGTTCGGAGGCGACCTTCGTCGGCGGACTCCGCCTGCCGCATGACCAGACCGGCGACTGCAGCCTGTTCACCATCCGTCTGGCCGAGATGGCCGCTGCCGCCGGGGTGGTCTTCCGCTTCAATGAGACAGTCCAGCGCGTCAACGTCGATGCAGGCCGCATCGCGTCGGTCACCACCGACAAAGGCGACTTGCGCGCCGACGCCTATGTGCTCGCGCTGGGCAGCTATTCGGCGGCGGTGGCGCGGTCGATCGACCTGCGGCTGCCGGTCTATCCGGTGAAGGGGTATTCCATCTCCATGCCCATTGTGGACAAGACGGCTGCGCCCGTCTCGACCGTGATGGACGAGAGCTACAAGGTGGCGATCACTCGTCTGGGCGATCGCATCCGTGTTGGCGGAATGGCCGAGCTATCGGGCTTCAGCACCGACCTGCCGCCGGCGCGTGAGCGCACGCTGAAACACTCGGTCTCGACGCTGTTTCCCGGTGCGGGCGATCTCGACGCCGCTCACTTCTGGTCCGGCCTGCGCCCCATGACGCCGGACGGCACCCCCGTGGTGGGGCCCAGCCGGATCAGCAACCTGCACATCAATACCGGCCACGGGACGCTGGGCTGGACCATGGCCTGCGGCTCGGCGCGGGTGCTGGCGGATCAGATGAGCGGCCTCAAGCCAGAGATCGAGACCGCCGATCTGTCCATCGCTCGCTACGGCTAAACCGTCGCGGGTTCCGGTGCCTTCGCGTTGCGCGCCTTGGCGGCTGCCCGGGCCGTGGTCGCGGCCGAGAGCAGCGCCTTGACCGAGGCCGTAGCCACGTCGGCGTCTATTCCCACCCCGAACACGGTCGAGCCGTCCGCGCCCTTGCACTCGACGTAGGCGGCGGCCTGAACATCCGAACCGTGCCCGATGGCGTGCTCCTGATAGTCGGCTATCTCGAGGTCGATGCCGACGCCTTCGCGCAGACCATCGAGCACGCTGGACAGCAAGCCGTTGCCGCGACCGCTGACGGTGTGTTCCTGATCGTCGAGGCTGATGCGGCCGACGAAGTGGCGTTCGCCTCCGGTCACCGCGCCCTCCTGATAGTCGATCAGGCGCAGAGGCTGGTTTGCGTCCAGATGATAGGCGATCTGGAATGCGCCCCAGATGTCGGCGGCGTTGAGCTCGCGGCTGGTCTTGTCGGCCAGTTCCTGCACGTGGCGGCTGAAGTCGGCCTGCAGGCGCTTGGGCAGTTTCAGGCCCTTGTCCTGCTCCAGGATCCACGCGACTCCGCCCTTGCCCGACTGGGAGTTGACCCGGATCACCGCCTCATAGGAGCAGCCGATGTCCGCCGGATCGATGGGCAGATAGGGCACGTCCCACATCTGGTCGTTGCGCGCCGCCTGGGCCGCGAAGCCCTTCTTGATCGCGTCTTGATGGCTGCCTGAGAAGGCGGTGAAGACCAGTTCGCCAGCATAGGGATGGCGCGGATGGACCGGCAACTGGTTGCAGTATTCGACCGTGCGGACGACCTCGCTGATGTCCGAGAAGTCCAGCTCCGGATCGACGCCCTGGGTGTACAGATTCAGCGCCAGCGTCACGAGATCGACGTTGCCGGTCCGCTCGCCGTTGCCGAACAGACAGCCCTCGACGCGATCGGCGCCGGCCATCATCGACAGCTCTGCGGCGGCGACGCCGGTGCCCCGGTCGTTGTGCGGGTGGACCGAGATGATGACGCTGTCGCGGCGCGAGATGTTGCGGCCGAACCATTCGATCTGGTCGGCATAGACGTTCGGCGACGCCGCCTCGACCGTCGCCGGCAGGTTCAGGATCAGCGGCCTGTCGGGCGTCGGCTGCAGGATGTCCATCACCGCCTCGCAACACTCGATGGAGAAATCGAGCTCGGCGGTGGAGAAGGTCTCGGGGCTGTATTCGAAGCGCCAGTCGGTGTTCGGACGGCGTGCGGCCTGATCGCGCAACAGCTTGGCGGCGGTCTCGGCGATGCCCTTGATCTCGGGCCGCTCCATGCCGAACACGATCCGACGCCAGGCCGGAGAGACGGCGTTGTAGACGTGGACGACCGCCTGTTTGGCGCCGTCGAGGCTGTCGAAGGTCTTGTCGATCAGGTCGGCGCGGGCCTGCGTCAGGACCTGAGGCATGACGTCGTCGGGAATGGCGCCGCGATCGACCAGGGAGCGGATGAAGTCGAACTCGGTGGCGCCGGCGGCCGGGAAACCGACCTCGATTTCCTTGATGCCTATCTTCACCAGCAGGTCGAAGAAGCGCTGCTTCTTCTCGGCGTTCATCGGATCGATCAGGGCCTGATTGCCGTCGCGCATGTCAGTCGACAGCCAGCGCGGTGCCTTCGTGATCGTCTTGGACGGCCAGGTGCGGTCGGGAATGTCGACCTGCGGGAAGGGACGGTATTTTACGGACGGATCGCGCAGCATCGGCGCGTCTCCTTTTTCAGTCTGGAGGGTCTGTAGAAGTTACGACGCAGTCAAAGCCGCCGGGCGCAGATCAGGCGCGGCGGCCGCCGATAAGTCGCGCGTCGAGCCGGAGCGGCAGGCGGCGATATTGCGTCGAGTGACAGACCATCCGAACCCTATAGCGAAGAATCATCGCCTTGGCTCGCCCTAACGGTCAAAAAATGCGTGCGAGGCGAAAGTTCCTCTCCCCGAAGGGAGAGGAATCACTCTTCGACAGGCGCGACTTTCTTGGCTGCGGGCTTCTTCGCAGCAGCTTTCTTGGCCGGAGCCTTTTTCGCAGCAGGCTTCTTGGCTGCGGTCGTCTTGGAGGCCGCAGCCTTTGGAGCAGCCGCCTTCTTGGCGGGAGCCTTCTTGCCCTTGGCGGGGGCGGCGAGGGCGCGGGCGGCCAGCAGCGGCAGGGCGACTTCCAGCGTCAGGTCCTCGGGGGCCGTGCCCTTGGGCAGGGTGGCGTTGATCTTGCCCGACTTCACATAGGGGCCGAAGCGACCGGCCATCACGTGGATCGGCTCGCCCGTTTCCGGGTGGGCGCCGAGGTCCTTGAGCGGAGCCACGGCCGCGCCACGACCCGCGAACTTGCCCGCACGCTTCTCGGCCAGAAGCACGACCGCGCGGTTCAATCCGACTTCGAACACCTCGTCGATATCGGCGACGTTGGCGTAGGTCCCGGCGTGCAGGACGAACGGCCCGTAACGGCCGAGGCCCGCCGTGATCGGCTTGCCGTCCTCCGGGTGCATCCCGACCTCGCGCGGCAGGGCCAGCAGCCGCAGCGCCTGTTCCAGCGTCAGCGACGCCGGGCTCCAGCCCTTGGGCAGGGAGGAGCGTTTCGGCTTGGCGGCGTCGGCGTCGGGGTTGGCCGTTTCGACATAGGGACCAAAGCGGCCGATCTTCAGCGAGACGGGCTGGCCGGTTTCGGGATCGATACCCAGTTCGCGGTCGCCACCGGCCTCGGCTTCCGCCGAGCCTGCACCGGCGCCGAAGCCGCGCGTGTAGCGGCATTCGGGATAGTTGGAGCAGCCGATGAAGGACGACCGCATCTTGAAGCTGGCCTTCAGGTGCAGACGTCCCGTGCCACACACCGGACAGGTGCGCGGGTCTGATCCGTCTTCCTTGGGCGGGAACAGGAAGGGCCCGATGGCCTCGTCCAGTTCGTCGATGACGCCCTGACGCTCCAGCATGGCGGCGGTCGCCGGCTTCAGCTTGGACCAGAACTCACGCAACAGCGCCTTCCAGTCGGCATTGCCTGCGGATACCTCGTCGAGCTGGTTCTCCAGTCCGGCGGTGAAGTCGTATTCGACCCACTGGCGGAAGAACTGTTCGAGGAAGGCCGTCACCAGACGCCCGTTGTCCTCGGGGATGAACCTATTCTTGTCCATGCGGACGTATTCGCGGTCGCGCAGGGTGGTCAGGATCGAGGCGTAGGTCGAGGGACGGCCAATGCCGAGCTCTTCGAGCTTCTTGACCAGCGTGGCTTCCGAGAAGCGCGGCGGCGGCTCGGTGAAATGCTGTTCGGTGCGGATGGCCTCGACCTTGGCCTTCGCGCCTTCCTTGAGCGACGGCAGGCGGGTCGAATCATCGTCCTCGTCGGTCTCGGCGCCCTTCTGCTTTTCGTCGCGGCCTTCTTCATAGACGGCGAGGAAGCCATCAAAGGTCACGACCTGGCCAGTGGCGCGCAGGCCGGTCTGGCCGTCGGGCGTCTCGATATCGACCGTGGTGCGGTCGATGCGGGCGGCTTCCATCTGCGAGGCGACCATACGCTTCCAGATCAGCTCATAGAGCCGTTGCAGGTCGCCATCGAGACGAAGCGAGTCGGGATGGCGGGCGATGTTGGTCGGGCGGATCGCCTCGTGCGCTTCCTGAGCGTTCTTGGCCTTGGTCTTGTAGTAGCGCGGCTCGGCCGGGACAAAGGCCGGGCCGAACGTGTCGCTGATGACCGAGCGAGCCTGAGCGATGCCCTCGGGCGTCGTCTGGACGCCGTCGGTCCGCATATAGGTGATCAGGCCGCCTTGCTCGTCGACGCCTTCGTACAGCTTCTGCGCCGCCTGCATGGTGCGCTGGGCGTTGAAGCCGAGCTTGCGTGAGGCCTCCTGCTGCAGGGTCGAGGTGGTGAAGGGCGGGGAGGGGAAGCGGCGAACCGGCTTCTTCTCGATCGACTTGATGGTGAAGTCGCCCGACTTGATCGCGTCACGAGCGGCGAAGGCCACGGCCTCGGACGGGATATCCAAACGCTGGATCCGCTTGCCGTCGTGCTTGACCAGACGGGTGGTGAACGGCGGGCTGTCGGCGGCCAGATCGGCCTCGACCGACCAGTATTCCAGCGCCTTGAAGCGTTCGATCTCGAGCTCGCGATCGACGACGATACGCAGGGCGACCGACTGCACCCGACCGGCCGACCGGGCGCCGGGCAGCTTGCGCCACAGCACCGGCGACAGGGTGAAGCCCACCAGATAATCGAGCGCACGGCGGGCCAGATAGGCCTCGACCAATTCCATGTCGATCTGGCGCGGGGCGGCCATGGCTTCGAGCACGGCGGACTTGGTGATGGCGTTGAAGGTCACGCGCTCGACGTGCTTGTCCTTGAGCGCCTTCTTCTTGTTCAGAACCTCGAGCAGGTGCCAGCTGATCGCCTCTCCCTCACGGTCGGGGTCGGTGGCGAGAATGATGCGGTCGGCGCGTTTGGCCGCCTCGGCGATCTCGGTCATGCGCTTGGCGCCGCGGGCGTCGACTTCCCATTCCATGGCGAAGTCCTCGTCCGGCTTGACCGATCCGTCCTTCGACGGAAGGTCGCGGATGTGCCCGTAAGAGGCGAGCACCTCGAAGTCGGATCCGAGGTACTTATTGATGGTCTTGGCCTTGGCCGGGCTCTCGACGATGACGAGTTTCATTACTGCGCAGTCTGTTTGGGAGGCGGCGAACGTGGTTGGCGCCGGGGGCCGTGTCAATCAGTGGAGCTTCCTGCATCACAACTTCCCGTAAGGGTTGCAATGTTACTTGAAGTTGTGTTCCAGTGAGTTGGTTGTTTGTTTCGGAGGTTTTTGCATGCCGCGCCAAGCTCTTCAGCCCGGATCGCCGGGCGTCCATACGCAACGGGATACCTCGGAACTCCCGTCGGACCTGGAATATCCGGTCCGCGAATATATCGGAGGCATGACGAGGGAGCTCGCCCGGATGGCCCGCGAGGACGGTGATGAAGTGCTGGCTGTCCAGCTTGAGCGCGCGTCAGAGCGCGCCGCCCTGTCGATTCAGATCAGGCCTGTGGCTCGCATTGCATAGGACGCAGGCTCAGTCCGCTGCGCCCACCGTCCCGGTCCTGACTTCACCGCCCCGGCGGTAGACACTCGACATGACGCCGCCGTCGGAGGTCTCGCTCCGCTCAAGGTTGAAGCCGGCGGGCCGCGATCCTGTGTCGAACCAGCGCTTGCCCTCGCCGAGCACAACCGGGAAGGTCATCAGGCGCAGTTCGTCGATCAGATCATGCGCGAGCAGGGTGTGGAGCAGGACGCTGGACCCTTGCGTCAGCAGCTCTGGCCCATCGCCTCGTTTCAACCGGGCGATCTCTGCGGGAACGTCGCCGGACAGGCCGACGGAGTTCATCCATTCCAGGCTGTCGGGCGTCGAGGTCGCGACATATTTGGTCACACGGTCGAACAGCGGTCCAATCGGATGATCCTGATGCACAGGCCAGTAGGCGGCGAAGATGTCGTAGGTCCTGCGGCCCAGCAACAGGTCGAACGGGTGGTCCGATGACTGCTCGAACACGCCCATGAACGGGCTGGAGTCGCCGGTCCAGAATGGCGCGGTCCAGCCGCCAAAGGCGAAACCGCCGGAGGGATCTTCCCCAGGCCCGCCCGGCGCCTGCATGACGCCGTCCAGACTGACGAAGGCGGCAGCGATCAGCTTCCTCATAATGATGCTCCCGAGATCGTGGGTGCTCGGCGCAACGGGAACCGGGTTCTCAAAACCGGATCGCGCAGCCACAGCCCACCCCACATGAACAGGCCGAGGTAGACGCTGAACAGGGTGAAGCCGAACAGCGGGTTGTCGACCCGCAGGTTGGTGGCGATAGCTCCGCCCAGGTAGCCGGTCATCAGCACCGCGCCGAAGACGGCGGTGCGCGGGATCAGATAGAGGGCGAGGCAACTGAACTCTATGATCCCGAGCAGCAGGGTCTTGTCACCCGTCCAGCCGTTGGGGATCATGCTTTGTGCGACGATCTCCGGCATGAAGAATTTGGGCATGATCGACGCGCCCAGCATGAACAGGGCGAACAGGCCGGTCAGGACGCGGCCGATCCAGACGGCGGGGGACGCCTTCATCAGGCGGCTCCCCCCGGGTTCCAGTCTGCCGACGGATTGGTGTTGATCATCCACGGAATGCCGAACTTGTCGGTGAAGGAGCCGTAGCCCGGCGACCAGAAGGTCTCGCCGAAGGCCATGCCCGGCTTGCCGCCCGCAGACAGGCCGTCATAGACTCGTTTCGCCTCGGCCGGATCATCGGTGTGGAAGGTGACGTCGAAGCCGTTCTTGGGCTTGTCGATGTTAGGCGCGAACTCCGGCGGCATGTCGGCGCCCATGATCGCCTGATCGCCGACCTGCAGCCAGCCGTGCATCAGCCAGTCCCTGTATTTCGGATCGACCGGCATGTCGGGCGGGCCGTCGCCGAACGGGAAGGCCTTGATCTCCCCGCCGAGTACGGACTGATAGAATTCGAAGGCCTGGCGGCATTCGCCAGAGAAGCTCAGGCTGGTGACCAGTTTCATGACGGCGTCTCCTCTTGTTGTTGTGGGTTTGGTGGGTCAGCCAGTAGCCGGCGGTTAGTCGGGATTGGCGGCCAACCAAGCTTCGAGCCTGTCGGCCGTAGAGTTCCAGCCGTGTTTGTGGCCGGTCAGGCTCTGTTCGGACTTCAGGCCCTCGTGGGTGAAGTCCATCCGGGTCTTGCCGTCGGTCGTCTCGTGCAGTTCGACGGTGACCAGGGTATCGACCGGAGGGCCGTCCTCGTGGCTCTCCTCCCACTTGAACGTGAAGACGAGCCGTTCGGGCGGTACGATCTCGCGGTACACGCCGCCCTGCCACAGATCCTCGCCGGTGTCGGGTGAACGCAGGCAGACGCGCCACGCGCCGTCGACGCGGAAATCGGAGGTCGCGCTGACGGCCGGCCATTCGACCGGTCCCATCCATTGAACCGTGATCTCGGGCTGGCTCCAGGCCATCCAGACCAGCTCGCGCGGGGCGGCGAAGACGCGTTGCATCTTCAACGTCGGGCGGGTTTCGGAAGGGTGTTTCTGCAGCAAGGCCATGTTGGGTTTCCGCTAGCGTTGGATCAGAGGGTCTTCAGCAGTTCGGCCAGCTGATCGGCAACGGTTCCCCAGCCTTCGTGGAAGCCCATTTGTTCGTGTTGCTTCATCGTCGCCTCTGACCAGTGGCGGGCAGTCGCGACATAGCGGGTCTTGCCGTCGGGCAGGGGGGTCAGCTCGATCGTCGCGGCCATGAACGGCTGGCCTGCGGGCAGCCAGCCCTTCACGAAGGCGTCGGTGGTGATCCAGCGGTGTGGCTCGACCAGCAGGAAGACGCCGTCATTGGGCATGACCTCGCCGTTCGGCCCATGCATGGTGAATGCGAAGCGGCCGCCGACCTCGGGCTCGATGACCGCGTCGGTGATGTACCAGGGCTTGGGACAGAACCACTGGGCCAGGATTTCCGGCGTCAGGCAGGCTCTGCGGATCTTCTCCGGCGTGGCGTCCAGTATGCGTTCCAGCACCAGGGCGTGGCCGTGAGCGCCGGTGGCGAGGCAGGGATCGGCGGCCTCGGTCGCGATGTCAGTTCTTTGGTCCATCGGGGTCTCCCTTCTGTATTTGTTTCAGATAGGCGTCGAGACGATCGAACGATTTGTCCCAGAAACGCCTGTAGTGTTCCAGCCAGTCGAAGACCCCCTTCAGCGCCATCGGCTCCAGCCGTGCGGGGCGCCACTGGGCCTCGCGACCGCGTGAGATCAGCCCGGCTTTTTCCAGCACCTTCAGATGTTTTGAGACCGCCGGAAGGCTCATGTCGAACGGCGCCGCCAGTTCATTGACGCTCGCCTCGCCCTCAGTCAGCCGCGCCAGAATGGCCCGACGGGTCGGGTCGGCCAGCGCGGCGAACTTGGCGTCAAGAGGATCGGGGGTGGGCTGCATCATGTGTCTTCAATCTAACCTATCAGTTAAATACGGCCGGGCGAAGCGGTTGTCAACCGATGGGTTAAATAGGTGTTTGGTGGGGCCTTGGCGCTCAGGCTCGGTATGAGGTCATGGCGATTTAGCGATTTGCCGTTGGGCCTGTCGCCGCTATGAGAGGTGTACAAAACGGGAACTGTCGTCATGACCATTGTCGCCATTGCGCTCATCGCAGCGCTTCAGACCGCTCCTTCGGACGCGGCGGAAGCCAGCATCGGCGCGGTGCTGGATCAGTTGAACGTCGCTTCGACTGCGGCCGATGCGCCCGCCTATTTCAGCCTGTTCACGCCGGACGCACGTTACATCGGCACGGACCGGACCGAGCGCTGGTCGATGGCGGAGTTCCGGTCGTACGTCGAACCGTATTTCGCTCAGGGCAAAGGCTGGACCTACACGCCGTCAGACCGCGTCATCACCGTCGCCGACATCGACTGCCGCTGTGTGGCCTGGTTCGATGAGCAACTCAGCAACACGTCCTACGGCGCGACGCGAGGCTCCGGGGTGCTGCGCTTGACGCCTAAGGGCTGGAAGATCGAACAGTATGTCCTCAGCTTCGCCGTGCCGAACGATGCGGCCAAGGCGGTGGTCGCGGTGATCGCCGCTCCGCCAGCCCCGACACCGGCGACCGCCCACTGATGGAGTTCCACGAGGAAGCTTTCGTCCTGTCGGCCCGGGCGCATGGCGATACCGGCGTCGTCGTCGACCTCCTGACCGAGAGCCACGGCCGTCAAACGGCCTATGTCGCGGGCGGGGCATCACGCAAGATGAAGCCGTTCCTGCAGGCCGGCGCGAGGGTCCTCGCCGACTACCGCGCTCGGACGTCGGACAATCTGGGATCGGCGCGGCTGGAAGCGGTGGGGGAGGGGCCCAGCGCCCTGTTTGAGGACTCGATGGCCCTGACCGGTCTCGCCGCTGCGACTGCGGTGACGCAAGGAGCGCTGCCCGAACGTGAGGCCCATCCCGGCGCCTTCCTGGCATTCGAGGCCCTGATGTCGGCGTTTATGATCCCCGAGGTCTGGCCCGCGATCTTCGTGCGCTTCGAGGCGGGGTTGCTGGAAGACCTCGGCTTTGGCCTCGACCTGTCGCGCTGCGCCGCAACCGGAAGCATGGACGACCTCATCTATGTCAGCCCCCGCACCGGTCGCGCCGTCAGCCGCGAGGCCGGCGCTCCCTATGCCGACAAGATGCTGAAGTTGCCGCCATTCATGCTCGGCGCCCAGGCGGGGCTCGGCGAGGGCGACGTCGGCTCAGGCTTCGACCTGACCGGTCACTTCCTCGAACAGTTCGTCTTCCACCCGCAGAACAAGCCATTGCCGCCCGCGCGTGACTGGATGGTGGCCAAATTGCGGGATCTGGGGCGGTTATAGCGCCTGATCAACCGAGGGTGATCTGCGTACGGGGCGTTCTCACTCGGCTGGCAAGTCGAGAATGCCATCGACGTGAGCAACGCGCTCTTCAGCCGCTGTCACACTCGCGATGTTGTCGTTACCTGAACACCATGGCGTGGGACTTACGAAACCCCCCGATCGGTGTGGCAAGTCTTCCGTGAATGTCTTTGATCACCGAGTTGATGAACGAAAGGTCGAAAACCTGATGGTCGAACTGATCTGGCTGTGTAGGCGTCTTCATCTGAGATTTCGCGTCCAATAACGCTGGTTCGCAGATAGAACAGTTCCTCCTTCTACCGGTTCCATTGCATAAGTCGTTTTTCCGACTTTAGGGCGGCCGCTGGACCGGTGGCCTCGAAAGCACGAGCCCGGCGGCTTTCGAGGCGGATAGCGATCCGGCTCTGCACCTTGACCATTCCCCGCACTAGACTTCCGTCCCAAACCGGCTGATTCGATCCCGCATGACCATCCACACTCCTCCGCCTCCCGAGGGCGGCCGTATAATCGACGAGCCCATGGAGACGGCGCTGAGCCGCCGTTACCTGGCCTATGCCCTGTCCACGATCACCAACCGGGCGCTGCCGGACGTGCGCGACGGCTTCAAGCCGGTGCACCGCCGCATCATGTACGCGATGCATCAGATGCGGCTGAACCCGGCGGCGGCGGCGCGGAAGTGCGCCAAGGTCGTGGGCGAGGTGATGGGCACCTATCACCCGCACGGGGACGCCTCGATCTATGACGCGTTGGTCCGTCTGGCGCAGGACTTTGCGCAACGCTATCCGCTGGTCGACGGCCAGGGGAACTTCGGCAACATCGACGGCGATAACGCCGCAGCCATGCGATACACCGAGTGCAAGCTGACCGCCGCCGCCGTCTTGCTGATGGACGGCATCGATCAGGACTCGGTCGATTTCCGCGCCACCTATGACGATCAGGGCGAGGAGCCGACCGTGCTTCCGGCCGGCTTCCCCAACCTGCTGGCCAACGGCTCGTCGGGCATCGCCGTGGGCATGGCGACGTCGATCCCGCCGCACAACGTCGGTGAGCTGATCGACGCCTGCCAGTTGCTGTTGGACCGGCCTGACGCCACCACCGCCGAACTGGCCGAGATCGTGCCGGGCCCCGACTTCCCGACCGGCGGCGTCGCCGTCGAAGGACATGCCTCCATCTTGGACGCCTATGAGACCGGCCGGGGCGGGGTGCGGTTGCGCGCACGCTGGGAGCGGGTTCCGCTCGAGCGCGGCGGCTACCAGATCGTCATCACCGAGATGCCGTATCAGGTCCAGAAGTCCAAGCTGGTCGAGGCTCTGGCCGAACTGATCGAGCTCAAGAAGGCGCCGTTGCTGGGCGATGTCCGCGACGAGTCGGCCGAGGACGTGCGGCTGGTCATCGAGCCCAAGTCGCGCACCATCGACGCCGACGTCCTGATGGAGAGCCTGTTCAAGCTGTCCGATCTGGAGGTCCGCTTTCCGATCAATATGAACGTGCTGGACGCCACCGGCACGCCCGGCGTGATGGGACTGAAGGCCTGTCTGCAGGCGTTCCTCGATCACCGCCGCGACGTGCTGATCCGGCGCTCGCAATGGCGGATCGATCGCGTCGAGAAGCGACTACATCTGTTGGAAGGTCTCAGGATCGTCTTCCTGAACCTCGACGAGATCATCCGCATCGTGCGGGAGGAGGAACAGCCCAAGGCCGTCTTCATCACCCGCTTCGGCCTGACCGAGATGCAGGCCGACTACATCCTCGACACCCGTCTGCGTCAGCTGGCGCGGATCGAGGAGATGGCGATCGAGAACGAGTACAAGGCGCTGGCCGAGGAACTGGCCATGCTCCAGTCCCTGTCCACCACGCCGGCCAAGCAGTGGAAGAAGATCGGCCAGGACTTGGCTGCGACCCGCAAGGCGCTGGTCTCTCCGCGCCGGACCACGATCGCCGAAGCCGTCGACAGCTCGGCCTTCGCGGCGCCCGAAGCCTATATCCCGCGCGAAGCCATCACCGTCATCCTGTCGGAACGCGGCTGGATCCGCGCCGCCAAGGGCAAGGTCGAGGACCCGTCGGAGCTGAAGTTCAAGGAGGGCGACGCGCTCGCCTACCTCGTCCCCGCCTTCACCACCGACAGGATCCTGGTGGCGGCGTCGGACGGTCGGGTGTTCACGATCGGCGCGGACAAGCTGGCCTCCGGTCGCGGCCATGGCGAGCCGCTGCGGCTGATGATCGAACTGGAGGAAAAGGCGGACATCGTCGCCGTCATGGCCCATGCGCCGGGCCAGAAAGTGCTGGTCGCGTCCAAAGACGGCTATGGCTTCGTGGCGCCTGAGGACGACCTGACCGCCCAGAAGCGTGGTGGCAAAC
>DASVTM010000047.1:0-6743 GCA_036387575.1 Brevundimonas sp. | reverse complement strand
GCGACTAGCATGTGCGGCATCATCGGTATCGTCGGCAAGGCGCCCGTCTCGGATCGACTGATCGACAGCCTCAAGCGGCTGGAATACCGGGGCTACGACTCGGCCGGTATCGCAGTCGTGGTCGGCGGCAAGGTCGAGCGTCGACGCGCCCAGGGCAAGATCAAGAACCTCGAAGCTCTGCTCGCCGCAGAGCCTCTGGCCGGTCAGAACGGCATCGGCCACGTCCGCTGGGCGACGCACGGCGCGCCCAATCTCAAGAACGCCCACCCCCACACCGCCGGGCGCGTGACCCTCGTGCACAACGGCATCATCGAGAATTTCGCCGAGCTGAAGGCCGAATTGGCGGCTGCGGGGCGCACGTTCGAAAGCGACACAGACACCGAGGTCATCGCCCATCTGATCGACGCCGAACTGGCCACGGGCCTCGCGCCGCTGGAGGCTTTCAAAGCCGCGCTGGACCGGCTGACCGGCGCCTATGCGCTGGCCGTGCTGATTGAAGGCGCGGACGATCTGATCCTCGGCGCCCGGCGCGGCAGCCCGCTGGTGGTGGGCGAGGGGCAGGGCGAGATGTTCCTCGGCTCCGACGCCCTGGCCGTGGGGCCGTTCACCAACCGGGTGATCTATCTGGAAGAGGGTGACTTCGTCGCCATCGACCACGACAGCGCCCGCATCTTCGACGCCTCGGGCGCGCCGGTCGTGCGTGCCGTGAAGGTCGTTCCCGCCTCGGCGGTGATGATGGAGAAGGGCAACTATCGGCACTTCATGGAGAAGGAAATCCATGATCAGCCGGAGGGCTGCCAGCGCACGATCGCCGCCTATGTCGACGCCCTGACCGCCCGCGCCGCCATGCCCGGCGATGTGGATTTCAAGGCGCTGGAGCGGATCCAGATCGTAGCCTGCGGCACCTCCTATATCGCAGGCATGATCGGTAAATACCTGATTGAGCAGCTGGCTGACCTGCCTGTGGACGTCGAGATCGCGTCAGAGTTCCGCTATCGCCAGCCGGCGCTGCGTCCCAGTTCGCTGGTGATCGCCATGTCGCAGTCGGGCGAGACCGCCGACACTCTCGCCGCCCTGCGCTACTGCAAGGCCAGGGGCATGAAGAGCGCGGTGATCGTCAACGCGCAGGAGTCGACCATGGCCCGCGAGGTCGATGTGGTGTGGCCGATCCATTGCGGCCCCGAGATCGGCGTGGCCTCGACCAAGGCCTTCACTGCACAGGTCAGCGTGATGATCGCTCTGGCCGTCGCAGCCGCCAAGGCGCGGGGCAGGATCGACGCTGCCGAGGAGCAGCGGCTGGTCAAGGTGATGCTGGAGGCTCCGCGCCTGATCGCCGAAGCCATCGGGCTGGAAGACGCCTTGAAGGAGATCGCCTTCGACATCGCCAAAGCCCGCGACGTGCTGTTCCTCGGGCGCGGTCCGATGTCGGCGCTGGCGCTGGAAGGCGCGTTGAAGCTCAAGGAGATCAGCTACATCCACGCCGAGGGCTATGCCGCAGGCGAGCTGAAACATGGCCCGATCGCCTTGGTCGACGACCAGACGCCGATCATCATCCTCGCGCCCTACGACAGCTATTTCGAGAAGTCGGCGTCGAACATGAGCGAGGTCATGGCCCGGGGCGGTCAGGTGGTCTTCATCACCGATCCGGAGGGCGCCAAACACGCTCCTGCCGGCGCGCGGGTGGTGGTCACGGCCCCGGCCAGCGACCCGCTGGTCGCCACGCTGGTGATGTCGGCGCCGATCCAGCTGCTGGCCTATCACGTCGCCGTGGTGAAGGGCGCCGACGTCGATCAGCCGCGAAATTTGGCGAAATCTGTCACTGTCGAATAGCGGCGATCGCTGATAGCAAGGCCCGGCGAGCTCGGCTTGGGCTTCCGCTGGCAACGCAATCCGGCCTATGGTCGTTGGGTTGTCAGAACTCTCCCCGGGGCTGAAATTCATGTCGTCTACCTTTCCTCGCGTCCGCAAGGCCGTGCTTCCTGTCGCCGGTCTCGGGACGCGCGTGCTCCCTGCGGCCAAGACCACGCCCAAGAACATGCTCAACGTGTTCGACCGGCCGATCCTGTCGCACATCGTCGAAGAGGCGCGTGCGGCCGGGATAGAGCATTTCATCTTCGTGGTCGGTCGCGGCCAGAGCTCGGTCGAGGACTATTTCGACCATGCCTACGAGATGGAGGCGATCCTCAAATCCAAGGGCAAGAACGAAATCCTCGAGATGGTCGTCGCCGACCTGCCCAAGCCCGGCGAGATGAGCTTTGTGCGTCAGATGGCGCCGCTGGGCCTCGGCCATGCCGTCTATTGCGCCCGCGATCTGATCGGCGACGAGCCGTTCGCGGTCATTCTGGCCGACATGCTGATGATGGCTGACACGCCTGCCTTGAAACAGGCGATCGACGCGCACGAAAAGACCGGCGGCAACATCGTCGTCGTCGAACAGGCCCCCGAAGGCGAGACCCACAAATACGGAATCGTGGCTCTGGATGGTCAGGACGGGCGACTGAACCGCATGACCGGCATGGTCGAGAAGCCGCCGCTCGGGACCGAGCCGTCGAACCTGTTCATCTCGGGCCGCTATATCCTGACGCCGGATATCTTCCCGCTGCTGGCCGACCAGCAATCGGGCGCGGGCGGCGAGATCCAGCTGACCGACGCCATGGCCCGGTTGATGAAGGTGCAGGATTTCCACGCGCTGGAGTACGAGGGCGACACCTATGACTGCGGCGATCCCGTCGGCCTGCTGCGGGCCAACGTCGCCTACGCCCTGAAGCACGCCAAGCTCGGCGCAGCAGCCCGCGAAGCGATCGCCGCCCTGCTTTAGAAAGCGGCTGCCGCATTCCCGCCCTTGCATCACGGGGCGTCAGGCCCTTTAAGCGCGCGCAAACTGTGCCGCTGCGCCTGCCGCCTCCCGATCGAAGGTCCCGCCATGTCCAAAGCTTCCGACAAGCCCGTCAAGAAGGTCGTCCTCGCCTATTCGGGCGGTCTCGACACCTCGATCATCCTGAAATGGCTGCAGACGGAATATAACGCCGAGGTTGTGACCTTCACCGCCGATCTGGGCCAGGGCGAAGAGCTCGGCCCGGCACGCGAGAAGGCGCTGAAGATGGGCATCAAGCCGGAGAACATCTTTGTCGACGACCTGCGCGAGGAGTTCGTGCGCGACTTCGTCTTCCCGATGTTCCGCGCCAACACCGTCTATGAAGGCCAGTACCTGCTGGGCACCTCCATCGCCCGGCCACTGATCGCCAAGCGCCAGATCGAGATCGCCCGCATGGTCGGCGCCGACGCCGTCTGTCACGGCGCGACCGGCAAGGGCAACGATCAGGTCCGGTTCGAGATCGGCTACTATGCGCTGGAGCCCGACATCCGCGTCATCGCGCCCTGGCGCGAGTGGGAATACCGCAGCCGCGAGGCTCTGCTGGAGTTCGCCGAGAAGAACCAGATCCCGATCGCCAAGGACAAGCGCGGCGAAGCGCCGTTCAGCGTCGACGCCAACCTTCTGCACTCGTCGTCCGAGGGCAAGGTTCTCGAAGACCCGGCGGTCGAGGCTCCCGAGTTCGTCCACCAGCGCACCATCGCGCCCGAGGACGCGCCCGATAAGGCGCACGTCTTCACTATGACCTTCGAGAAGGGCGACCCGGTCGCGATCGACGGCGTGGCGATGTCGCCGGCCACCATCCTGACCAAGCTCAACGAACTGGGCCACGCCAATGGCGTCGGTCGTCTGGATCTGGTCGAGAACCGCTACGTCGGTATGAAGTCGCGCGGCGTCTATGAGACGCCGGGTGGCACGATCCTGCTGGCCGCGCACCGGGGCATCGAGTCCATCACCCTCGATGGCGGCTCGATGCACCTCAAGGACCAGTTGATGCCGAAATATGCAGAGCTGATCTACAACGGCTTCTGGTTCGCGCCCGAGCGCGAGATGCTGCAGGCCGCGATCGACTACACCCAGCAAAAGGTCGCGGGCACGGTCACGATCAAGCTCTACAAGGGCAACGTCTCGATCATCGGTCGCGAAAGCCCCTACAGCCTGTACGATCAGGATCTGGTGACCTTCGAGGAAGGCGTTCAGGCTTATGACCACAATGACGCCGCAGGCTTCATCAAACTGAACGCCCTGCGCCTGCGGGTGCTGGCCAAGCGCAACGCGCGCGGCTGACCTGTTTGTAGCCCCGACCGCGCGGTCGAGGTCTTTCACTGGAGACGATGCCCATGCGTACCCTGACCACCGCCGCCGTTGCGGCCGCCGCTTTGATGATGGCAGCACCGGCTTTCGCCCAGACTGCCCCGGCGCCAGCTCCGACCCCGGCCCCCGCTCCTGCTGCGCCTGCCGCTGCCGGGCCGGATGAGGACGCCGTGGAAGCCGCCAGCGCGGCTTTTGAGGCGCAGATCGAGCAGATGACAACGGAGATTCAGTCCGCCAAGACGGCTGCCGGAACCGATACCGCCAAGGCCAATACCGACGCCGACGCGATTGTCGCCCGCTACAAGCCCAAGGCCGACGCCTTCGCCGAGATGGTCAAGGCCTTCATCGCCACCCAGCCCGTTCCGCCGGAAGCCCAGCCTCAGGTCACCGCTGCGATCGACCAGATCCGTGGCATTCCGAAGATGGCCCGCGACCATGCGATGAACCCGGAACCGGCCCCTGTCGCGACCCCGGCTCCTGAGGCTGCAACCCCGACACCGCCGGCCGCAAACTAGGCCCTTACGGCGAAGTAACTTGCGATAGCGGGGTGCAGGGAGGATTTTGGCGGCGTCATCTGCAAGGAAGCCGCGCCATGATCCGCATCCTGAGTCTCGCCGCCGCTCTCGCCATCCTGCCGTTCTCGGCCGCAGTCGCCGAAGAGAACAAGACCCAGTCGGAGGCTGCGATCGAAGCCGCCGCCAGCGCCTTCGAGGCCCGGATGGAGGCGTTCGGCACGCGCGCCGAGGCCATCGGCGACGACAAGTCCCTGACCGAAGCCCAACGCGAAGCGAAGATCGCCACCCTGTGGTCCGAGTATCAACCCGAGGTCGCGGTCTTCACGGCTGTCGTCAGCCAGCACGCCAGCAAGATCGCTTCCGAGGCGCTGGCCAACATCGACGTCGACGCCATGATCACGGCAGCGCTGGCCCAACCCGAGGTTCAGGCTCAGGTCCAGTCCGCCATGGCTGGGGCATCGGGCATGGCTGCCAACGGCGCCTGGGCCCAGAACGACCCGGAACAGATGGTCACCTACGGCCTGATGGCCCAATACGGCGTTGATCAGGCCATGGACGCCGCGACGGGTGATGTGGCCGCAGCTGAAGAAGACGCCAGGGCAGCCAAAACCGAGGCGCGGGCTGCAGAAAACGAAGCGCGCCCAAATCCGGCTTCGCATTCTCATCACTGAGGCTTTCCCGCAAAGGGCAGTTGCTCTGGATCACAGTGAGCTCTCCCCGCTGCGGACCGCTTGACCTGCCAGCGCTCTTGACGTGAGGCCCGCGCTTGCCGGAAAGCCCACTCATGACCAGCAGCCTTCCCGTCGATCCGCACCTCTATGCAGCCTTCCTCGGGGTGATGGCGGTGATGGCGATCACGCCGGGACCGGCAAACCTGTTTTCGGTCGCCACCGGGATGGAGCGGGGCAAGGCGGCGGCCTTGCTCGGCGTGGTGGGGATGAACAGCGCGACGCTTGTCTGGTTCCTGGCGGCGGCCCTGGGACTGGGCGCGCTGGTGGCGGCGTTTCCGCAGGTGTTCAAGCTGGTCGCCATCGGTGGCGCGCTCTATGTCGGCTGGCTAGGCGTCAAGGCCCTGCGCGGCGCCTTCGCCGCTGAAAGCGCGCCCAAGGCCGTCGTCATCTCGCGCGATCGCAGCGCCATATTCGACGGGTTCATGGTCCAGATCGCCAACCCGAAGGTCATCCTGTTCTTCACCGCCGTCCTGCCGCCTTTCCTCGATTTGAACCGTCCGATCGTTCCGCAACTGGTGTTGTTTGCAATGGCCACCATCGGCATGGACGTGCTCTCGATGAGCGCTTACGGTCTCGGGGGAGCGGCGCTTGCCCGCCGTATGTCGGAACCCCGGTTCCGGCGCGGTTTCGGGATCTTCGTCGGCGTTCTGCTCATGCTCGCCGCCGTGTTGATTGTGTCACGATTATAACGGGTTGCCTGCGGGGAACGGACCTGCAGCTCGCCCGTTCACCAGAAAAGGCGGCTATGTCCGTCATGGAGTTCAGTGATGAAAACGCGTTTGATAAAGCCCGTAATGCTGGCCGCCGCCGCGGCCCTCGCCTTGGCCGCCTGCGCCACGGCCACTCCCTACCAGGCTGCAGGCACCGGCAGCGCACGCGGCGGCTACGCCGAGCAAAGGCTTGAAAGCGACCGTTTCCGGGTCAGCTTCTCGGGCAATTCGGTGACGTCGCGCGAACAGGTCGAGATGGGGCTGCTGCTGCGCTCCGCCGAACTGACCCGCGAGAGCGGTTTCGACTGGTTCTCGACCGTCAACCGCGCGACCGATCGTGACACCCGCTTCCAGACCCTGGGCACCGGCTTCAACGATCCGTTCTATGGCCGTTACTCGCCCTACTGGGGTCCGTCGTGGCGCTTCTACGGCGGCGGCGGCTGGAGCCCTTGGGGTAACCCGTGGGGCCGTGGCTGGGGTGGCTTCAACGATTTCGACGTCCGTCAGATCGACCGTTACGAAGCGACCTCGGAGATCATCATGGGCCGGGGTCCCAAGCCTGCCGGAGATCCCAACGCCTTCGACGCAGCGGAAGTGATCT
>DASVTM010000046.1:0-8205 GCA_036387575.1 Brevundimonas sp. | reverse complement strand
CTCGCCGATCGCAGCGTCGAGCTGATCGATCGCGATGGGACTGACAGCGCCGATCCGGTGGCCGAGTCCCGGCGGTTTCTGGCGGCGCGGCGGAACAGTTTTCCGATCCTCGACGACACGGCGGAACGACTGGCGGCGGGGGTCGTCGAGGCCGGCGGTCTGGCGGCTTTCCTGAGCGCCAAACACGGGCTGCGGACCCGGCGGATGCCGCCCGACGTCATGGTCGGCTCGATCCGGCGCTACGACCTGCACCGGCGCGAGATCCTGCTCGACGACACGCTCGATACCGCCAGTCAGACATTCCAACTCGCGTTGCAGACCGCCTATCTGGAGATGCGGGCCGACATCGACGCGGTGGTCGCGGGCGGGGTGTTCGCAACCGAGGGCGGCGAGCGGCTCACCCGGCGGGCGCTGGCCAGCTATGCTGCGGCGGCGATGGTCATGCCCTACACCGCCTTCGCCCGCGCGGCTGAGACGCGGCGCTATGATGTCGAGGCGCTGGCGCGCCAGTTCGGGACCAGCTTCGAACAAACGGCGCACCGGCTGACGACCCTGCAAAAGCCCGGACAGGAGCGGGTGCCGTTCTTCTTCATCCGCGTCGATCCGGCGGGCAATGTGTCCAAGCGGCTGGACGGAGCAGGGTTCTCGTTCGCCCGGCACGGCGGCGGCTGTCCGCTGTGGTCGGTGCATTCAGCTTTCCGGACCCCGCGCGAGATCGTGACCCAATGGCTGGAGTTGCCCGATGGCCAGCGCTTCTTCTCCATCGCCCGAACGGTGACGCAGGGTGGCGGCGGGTTCGGAAGCCCGAGGGTAGAGCGGGCCATCGCCCTGGGCTGCGCGGCCGAACACGCTCACAAGTTGATCTATACGCAAGGTCTGCCGGAACCTTTGCCGACCCCGATAGGGGTCACCTGTCGCCTGTGTCACAGGCTGGAGTGTCCAGCCCGGTCGGCGCCGCCGATCGGTCGCCAAATCTTGCCCGACGATATCCGTCGGACGAGCACACCTTTCGGGTTTTCAGATGCTTGAGGCGCTCAGGACTGGCCTCTGCCCCACCGCGGGTTTAGGTCGGGGCATGGCGAGCGATCGATCATGACCGGGCTTCCGCTCCTGCCGGACCGCACCTGCGGCGGCTGCGTGGAATGCTGCCGGTTCATTCCACTCGACCTGCCGGAACTGGCCAAGCCGACTGGGGAGCTGTGCGCCTATTGCGTCGACGGAGCGGGGTGTGGTGTCCACGAGATCCGGCCGCGGACCTGCAGGACCTGGTTCTGCGTCTGGCGGGTTGTCGAGCTGTCCGATGACTGGCGGCCCGACCGCAGCGGCGTCATCGTCCGACCCGACGGGCTGACGGACGGGGAGATCACCCTCTACGTCATCGACCGCAGCGACTTCCTGCTGTCGGACGACTTCTTCGATACGGTGGTTCATTGGCTCGACAACGGCATCCGGCTGGCCTTCAGCGTGCCGGGGCCGGTCGGGACCTTTCCAGTACGGGCCGTGGTCACAGACTATCTGAAGCAGGCGGTGGCGGCGGGCGATCGCGACCTGTTCAACCAGTTGGTGGCGCGGTCGCTGGACAGTCTGGCGAACCACGACTGGCAGCCCGACGGCGTCGTCGCCCACTATGCCGTCGGCGAGGTGTCGTGATGAACCGGCCTCGCATGACCCGGTCGATGTCGACCGATCCCGGCGCCAACAAGGTCCGCTGGATCGGAGCGCTGGCGCTCGCAGCCCTTGCCTACTGGAGCTGGACCCATCGCAAGCCGAGTTTCACCCAGCGGGCGGAGGCGGCGGCCAAGGCGTCAGGAGTCATCGAAGTCAGCTTTGATCCGGCACGGCAGCGGGGCCAGATGACGGTTATCTGCGGCAACGCCGACGGCAAGCTGGTCGTCTATCGTGAGCCCGGCGGTTTCGCCCGCGACGACGGGTCTCTGGCCTTCATCACCCTGTACCGCGACGGCTGCGGGCCGAAGACCTAGTTCAGTCTCAGCGGCAGGCCAGCCACGACCAGCACAGTCTCCTCGGCGACCTTGGCCAGCCTCTGGTGCAACCGCCCTGCGTGATCGCGGAACGCCCGGGCCATGGCGTTGTCCGGCACGATCCCCCAGCCGACCTCGTTGGAGACCAGCAGCAGGTCCGCCGGACAGGCGACCACTGCATCGACCAAGCCGCCGAACGCGGCTTGGATATCGGCCTCGGACCCCATCAGGTTGCTGAGCCAAAGCGTCAGGCAATCCACTACGGCGACGTCTTCAGCCGTCAGGGCCGCGATGGCGCCGACCAGATCAAGCGGCGCTTCCACGGTCGTCCAGCGATCGTCACGATCCGCCCGATGGCGAGCGATCCGGTCCTGCATCTCGTCATCGAAAGCCTGAGCGGTGACGATCATCACCAGTCGCCGGTGCATGGGCGCGGCGATGGATTCCGCGCGCTGCTGTGCATACGCCGTCTTGCCCGAGCGGGCCCCGCCGAGAACGAGTGTGGTCGGCATCGAGACGCTCCATTGCCTGTAGTGACGCTTTAGCCTATTGGCCGCCTCGCGACAGGTTCCCCAGCGATGGGGATGAAAAGGGAACTCGGGTGAAAATCCCGGACTGCCCACGCAACTGTAAGCGGCGAGCCCGCGCACCAATAGCCACTGGGTTCCGAAGGCGAAAGCTGGAGGGTCTGGGAAGGCGGTGCGCACCGGTGTTGACCCGTGAGCCAGGAGACCTGCCCGTCGTGGTCGTCTTTCGAGCGGACGTGGTGTGCCGAGCGGAACGGGATCTACCCGAATGACGACGTCTGTTGGGCTGCGTGTGAGCGCGGTCGTGACCGGGCGCGTCCGCATCCGATCACGGCCTCGTTCGGCCAGCTCGTTGTCGAGCAAGGGATTGGACCCGCTATGAGACCTGAACTTTACCTGGGCGCCGCCACGGCCGCGCTTCTGCTGACCGCTACTGCGGCTGCCGCGCAAACGGCGACGCTGACTGACGATCCGGCCTTGCTGGACGACGTCATCGTGACCGCTAACCGCTCGCCACAGGCCGCTGATCGTGTCGGCCAGTCGGTTACCGTACTAACCACGAAGCAGATCGAGGGCAGCCAGGCCGTCGGCGTCGTTGACCTTCTGGTGCGCACCCCCGGCGTCAGTCTGTCCCGCAACGGTGGCATCGGCGCGTCGACCTCGCTCCGCATCCGCGGCGCCGAGTCGGACCAGACCGTGGTCGTCATCGACGGCGTCAAGCTGAACGATCCGTCGGCGACGGGCAGCGGCTATAATTTCGGCAACCTGCTGGTCAGCGACATCGCCCGGATTGAAGTCCTGCGGGGAGCGCAATCGACCCTGTGGGGCAGTCAGGCCATCGGCGGGGTGGTCAACCTGATCACCGCGGAACCGACTCGTCCTTTTCAGGCCTCGCTGACTGCCGAGGCCGGATCGCGCGGCACCCACTATCTCCATGGCGTCATCGGCGGCGTGACCGAGCGCGTCAACTGGCGCATCGCGGCCTCGCACTACCAGACCGACGGCTTCTCGACCTTCGCCCGGGGAGCCGAGAAGGACGGGTATGAGAACACTGGCCTTAGCGGCCGTTTGAACCTGAGGCTGACCGAGGATGTCTCGGTCGACCTGCGCGCCGTCTACTCGAACGGCCGCGTCGAGATCGACGGCTTCCCGGCGCCGACGTTCTCGTTCGGCGACACGCGCGAATACGGAACGACGAAGGATCTGGTGACCTACGCCGGGCTGAACTTCGACCTGTTCGAAGACCGCCTGAAGAACCGCATCGCCTATGCCTGGACCCAGACCGACCGCCAGAACTTCAACCCGGCCCAAACCGTGACGAACCTGACGTTCGATGCGCGCGGCGAGAACAAGCGCTTCGAATATCAAGGTGTGTTCGACATCGCCCAAGGCTGGACGGCAACGTTCGGAGCCGAGCATGAGGACAGCGAGTTCCGCACGGCTTCGCCATCGGCTTTCGACGCTAATCCGACCCCCCGTTCCAACTCGGTCAGCATCGACGGCGCCTATCTGCAGGTGCAGGGCGAGGTCATCGACGGCCTTACCCTGACCGGTGGCGTGCGTCGTGACGAGCATGACACCTTCGGCGGCAAGACCCTCGGTCAGGCTGCTGCGGCATGGTCGTTGAACGATGGCTCGACCATCCTGCGCGCCAGCTTCGGCCAAGGCTTCAAGGCACCGAGCCTGTATCAGCTCTACAGCGAGTACGGGAACACGACCCTGTCGCCAGAAGAAGCCGACAGCTGGGATGCCGGTATCGAACACGGTCTGTTCGGCAGGCGTCTGATCGTGTCAGCGACCTGGTTCGATCGCGATACGACCAACCAGATCGACTACGCTTCCTGCAATGGAACCGAGACGGTTACGTCCGTACCGCTGTGCTTCGTGCCGGTAACGGTCAACGGCGTGGTCACCAACCAGCCTCGCTTCGGCTACTACGACAACATCGCCCACACCAAAGCGAAGGGCTTCGAGCTGGCCGCTGCAGCCTACCTCGGCCAGATCGAGGTGCAGGCCAACTACACCTACACCGACGCCACGAACGAGTCGGCCGGGGCGAACTTCGGCAGGCAACTGGCTCGCCGCCCGCAGGACACGGCAAACCTTTCGGCCACCTATCTCTGGCCGTTCCGCCTGTCGACGACGGTGGCGGTCCAGTACGCGGGCGAAAGCTACAACAACGCCTCCAACTCACAGCGCCTGGAGCCCTACACCCTCGTCGATATGCGGGCCTCGTATCCACTGAACGAAACGGTCGAACTCTATGGCCGGGTCGAGAATGTCGGCGACGAGAAATACGAAACCACCCGCGACTACGGCGTTGCGGGACGCGGGACCTTCGTTGGCGTTCGCGCCCGCTTCTAGGACGTAACATGGCCGGTCCCATTCCTCACGGTGGACGACTGGCGGCGGCGCAGGCGGACCACCCGCTTGCGCCGCTGCCTTGGCTTGACCTGTCGACGGGCATCAACCCGGATGGCTGGAGGGGTGCGCGTGCTTCTGACGCCGCCCTGACGGTCCTGCCCGATCCAGCGGACACCGCAGCGCTCGAGGCGGCTGCGGCCTTGGCTTTCGGTTGTGATCCTGATCGGGTCGCGGCCGTTTCCGGAGCTGAGGCGGGGCTGCGGCTCCTGCCTGCTTTGCTCGATGTCGCACGGGTCGCCGTGGCCTCGCCGACGTACGGCAGCCATGCCGACGCTTGGCGTCAGGCGCGGGTCGAGACGGTAGAGGCCGAGCGGACGCACCTGTTCCAGCAGCCCACCGACACCCTCGTGATCGTCAATCCCAACAATCCGGACGGTGCGATCACGCCGGGCGCAGAGCTGGTCGCGGCGGCGGAGCGTCGCTGGCTGATCATCGACGAGTCCTTCGTCGATACGGATCCGGCGATGAGCGCGATCCCCCACATGACCGACCGGGTCGTGGTGCTGCGGTCGTTCGGAAAATTCTATGGATTGCCTGGCGTGCGGCTGGGGTTCGTAGTGGCCAGTCCCGCGCTCGCTGCACGGATTCGCCAACGGACAGGAGACTGGCCGGTCGGCGCGGATGCGATTGTCATGGGGCAAGCCGCCTATGCCGATACCGACTGGGCGGACAGGACGCGCGCCTTGCTGTTGCAGGAAGCGGCCCGACTGGATGAGCGTCTGATCGCATCCGGCTTCACGATCGTCGGTGGAACCAGCCTGTTTCGGCTCGTGCGCTGTGAGGACGCTCCGGGTCGCGCGCAGCGGCTGGCGGAGCAGGGTGTACTGGTGCGAACTTTCCCGCACGATCCCGAACTCATTCGTTTCGGCTTGCCGGGACAGGCGAATTGGCGGCGGCTTGAAACCGCTCTGGAGATGTCGCGATGACCGAGACGCCCGAACTGCCCAAAACCGACGCCGAACACACCGAGGCGATGAGGACTCTGCAGGCCGAACGTCGCGAACTGATGCGCTTCAAGACCGAGGAGCGCGGCCTGCTGATCGTCAACACCGGCGACGGCAAGGGCAAGTCCACCGCCGGCTTCGGTATGGTCGCCCGCGCCCTGGGCTGGGGCCAGAAGGTCGGCATCGTCCAGTATATCAAGGGCAAATGGATCACCGGCGAGCGGCAGTTCTTCCGCAAATTCCCGGATCAGGTTCGCTACGAGGTGATGGGCGAAGGCTTCACCTGGGACACCCAGGACCGTTCGCGCGACATCGCGGCGGCCAGGGCGGCGTGGGCCATCTCGCTGGAGATGATCGCCGATCCGACCTTGAATCTGGTGTTGCTGGATGAGCTGAACATCGCCCTGCGCTACGACTATCTGGACATCGATGAGGTCGTCGCCGGACTGGTCGCGCGGCCCGAGGGCAAGCATGTCTGCGTCACCGGCCGTAACGCCAAGCCGCAGTTGCTGGAGGTGGCCGATCTGGTCACCGAGATGACGCTGGTGAAACATCCGTTCGAGCAGGGCGTGAAGGCCCAGCGGGGAATCGACTTTTGAGCCAGCCGCTGCACCGACGGACGGTGATGTTGGGCGGGCTGGCCATGACCGCCGGCTGCAACGTCGCGCCGGCAGCGTCGCCTCCGACATCGACGGGCCGTCCCCAGCGGATCGTCTCGCTGAACCCTTGCCTTGACGTGATCCTGATCCACGTCGCCGACCGGGCGCAGATCGCGGCGCTCAGCCACTATGCTCGCGATAGCTATGGTTCGACCTTCGCGCCCTTGGCCCGGACCCTGCCGTTCACCTACGAGACGGCCGAAGAGGTGCTTTCCCTCTCTCCCGATCTGGTGATGACCGGGCGGCATTCGTCGCTCGCGACGCGCAATGCGCTGGACCGGCTGAAGATCTCGACGGCCCTGTTCGGCGTGCCCGAGACCATCGCCGAAAGCTTCGAACAGGTGCGCGAGGTCGCCACACTGGTCGGCCATCCCGAGCGCGGAGAGGCCCTGATCCGCCAGATCGAGGCCGCGCTGGCGGAAGCCGCGCCGAGGCCCGGAACGCCGCCGTTGTCGGCGCTGGTCTTCATGCCAGGCGGCTTCGCCTCCGGACCCGGGACCCTGATGGACGAGATGATGCGTCGAATGGGACTTGAGAATGCAGCCTCTCGCTACGGCCTCAAGAGCTCCCGGCGCGTGCCGCTGGAGCGGATCATCGCCGACCCGCCCGACGTCCTTCTGGCCGGGGAAGCCTGGCCCGGAGCCCCGAACTGGGCTTTGCGGGTCATGACCCATCCGGCGCTCTCGCACGTCGCTGGCCGGATGGAGCGCGCGACCTTCCCAGAGCGGCTGCTGTTCTGCGGTGGCCCGGTCCTGATCCAGACGGCCGCCGCCCTGTCGCGAGCGCGCGAACACGCCTTGAGCAACCGAAAAGCGGCGAACCGAGCATGAAACCGATAAGCCGCCCTCTTCTCTATGCGGGCTTGATCGCCCTGCTGCTGATCCTGTCAGGCATCAGTCTGATCGCCGGCAAGGTCTGGGTGCCGTTCAGCGCGTGGCTTCAGCCCGACGTCGATCCGCGCTGGGCCATCGTCTTCGAACTGCGTCTGCCGCGCACCATTCTGGGCATCGCCGTCGGCGCAGCTCTGGGTCTCTCGGGCGCGGTGCTGCAGGGATACACCCGCAACCCGCTGGCTGATCCGGGCGTGCTCGGCGTCTCGGCCATGGCGGCTCTCGGCGCTGTGCTGACTCTCTATTACGGCGTAACGGCGGTGGCACCGTGGGCCCTGCCGGTGGCGGCGATCAGCGGAGCGTTGATCGGGGTGGCGTTGTTGATGCTGCTGTCCGGCACGGCCTCCAGCCTCGTGACCTTCGTGCTGGCGGGCGCGATCCTGAACATCCTGTCGAGCGCGGGAGTGTCGCTGGCCCTGTCGCTGGCCCCGAACCCGTGGGCGGTGAACGAGATTGTCGACTGGTTGATGGGATCGCTGGCCGACCGCAGCTTCGAGGAGGTGCAGATGGCGCTGCCCTTCATCCTCGTGGGCTGCGGCCTGTTGCTGACCACCGGTCGGGCGCTGGACGCCCTGACGCTCGGCGAAGTTGGGGCGCGGTCGCTGGGCGTCTCCATGCCGGTGACCCGCTGGAGCATCGCACTCGGCGTGGCTTTGGCGGCCGGGGCCAGCGTCGCGGTGACCGGGGTGATCGGGTTCGTTGGGCTGGTGACGCCGCATCTGTTGCGGCCGCTGGTCGGGGCGAGGCCGGGCGCATTGCTTGTGCCCAGCATCCTCGGC
>DASVTM010000045.1:0-5344 GCA_036387575.1 Brevundimonas sp. | reverse complement strand
GTCCGCGCCGACGACGCCTGCGACGGTCTCCAGAGCAGCGTCGTCGAGCTGAAGCCCGAGGACATCCCGCGCCAGCTTCAGGGCTGTGCCTGCATCGGATGATCCGCCGCCGAGACCGGCTGCGATGGGAAGCTGCTTATCGAGAGCGACGTGGAGGCGTGGCTCACCGATTCCGGCAGCCTCGCCCAACGCCCGCAACGCCCTGAGGATCAGATTATCCGGCTCAGCCGACAGGCCTGCGCCGAAGGGGCCCTCGACCGTCAGGGACAGGGCGTCCGCACGCTCGACGGTGATCGTGTCGCCGATGTCGGCGAAGGCGACGAGGCTGGCGAGCGGATGATAGCCGTCGGGCTGCACCGCCCCGACGTGCAGGAACAGATTGATCTTGGCGGGCGCGAGCCCGGTTAGCGGCACTCTACAGTCCGGAGGCCGAGAGGGCTGCCGGCGGCGTCACCGAAGGCGCGGCGACCGGCCCAAGAACGGGGGTCTGTGGCGGCAGGCCCTCGGCCAGCTTCTTTTCGACCCCGGCCTTGCGATCCGCGTCCGGGTCGAGCGTCAGGACGCGGTTCCACTGGAAGCCCGCCTCGCGCTTGCGACCGACCTGCCAGTAGGCGTCGCCGAGGTGGTCGTTGATCTCGGCGTTGGCGGGTTCCTTGTCGACCGCTTCCTCGAGGGTGGCGACGGCGGTCTCGTACTGACCCTGACGGAACTGGGCCCAGCCGAGCGAGTCCTGGATGTTGCCGTCGTTGGGCTCGGCGGCGTGGGCTCGCGCGATCAGGGCTGCGCCTTCGGCGACCTTGGTCCCGCTGTCGACCCAGAGGTAGCCGAGGTAGTTGAGGAAGGACGGCTCGTTGGGCTGGTCCGCGACGGCGGCGGTTAGTTCGGTCTCCGCCTCGGCGATCTTGCCCGTGCCCTCATAGGCGGCGCCGCGCACGAAACGGACGGCGGCGGGCTGTTGCGGCGTGTTGAGGAGCGGGCCGTTGAGGACTTCCAGCGCCTCGTCATTGCGCTTGAGCTGCAGCAGCTGGGTCGCCAGCGCGTAGGCGATGTCCGGGGATTGTGGGGCGGCGGCGAAGGCCTTGCGGAATTCCGCCAGCGCTTCCTCATTGCGGTCTTCGCGACCGAGGCTGGCGCCGATCTGCAAGCGGGCGGCGGCATAGGCGTTCGCGTTGCCCGGGCCGATCTGGGCCAGGGCGTCGCGGCTGGCGGCCTCGAGCTTGGCGCCGACGAGCGCGCCACCGAGTAGCAACCGCATGTCGTCGCTGGGTGCTACGTCGAGCGCGAGCCGCAGATAGACCGCCGCGAACTCGTTGGCGCGGTTTTCACTCGCCAGCGACGCGGCGAGGCTCAGGCCCTGCGAAACGCCGTCACGGAAGTTCGGCAGCGCCGGAGCCCGGTTGCGACCCGAAGCGCGCTCGCGGGCGGCCCTGAGCAGGGCGCTATCGGGATTGGCTCCGAGGGCCGCATCATAGACAGCGATGGCCTCGGCCTTGCGCCCGCGCCGCTCCAGATAACCGCCGTACCCGGCATGGAAGGGCGGCTGAGACGCGGGGTTTGCGGCCAAAGCCTTGAACTGGGCCTCGGCCTCGTCATAGCGGCGACGGACTTCGAGCAACTGCGCGCGCTGGAAGCGCAGGACCTGACTGAAGGTGTCGGTCGCGGTCGCGGGCGGGGCGACCAGTGCGAAATCCCAATCCTTGGCGGCGGCGGCGATCCAGCGCTGGGTCAGCAGACCGGCGGGCGCGTGGGGCATCTGGATGGGCGCGGTCTTGAAGATCGCAGTCGCAGCGCGTGCGTCGCCATGGGCATAGGCCTCGATCGCCTGCACCAGACGGCCGGCCTCTGCCAGTACCGGCGATACCCCTTCGCCCGAAGGCGCCATGCGGGCGGCGTCCTGAAGATTTCCGGCCAGCAAGGTGGCGGTGAAGGCCTGTTCGCGCACGGTCGGCTGTTCGGGGGTGAGGGACTGGACCTCGGCCAGATACCGGGCGCCCAGAGCCGCCTCGCCGTCGGCCTCAGCCGAGCGACCGACGAGGTTTCGACCACCGAGATAGAGACCGTAGGCCGTGCGGCCCTCGCTGTTGACCGGCGAAGGCGCCCAGATGGTCGGTATGGGAATGACGGCAGGCGCTGCGGGCGGCGGCAGGGGCGTCTCGGCCGTGGCGGGATCGCCGTCCTCCGGTTCACCTTCGGTCTCACCCTCGGCAGGCGCAGACACTGCCGGGGGGAGCACCGCTGGATCCGACTGGGTCGGGCCGATCGGGACAGTGATGGGCGATCGCTGGCCGACGGCGGGATCGGAAACCGGCGGCGCTTCCTGAGCAGTTGCGCCAGTGGCGGCCAGACCGAGCACCCCGCCGAGAATGACGGCAGGGGCGGCGAACGAAAGCAGCGAGAGGCGGAGAGACATCATGTCGAGGAACCTCGCCACTTTGTCCCTCCCCCGCAAGGGGCCTCGCCGGTCTCTTCTACATATTCGGATAGTTGGGGCCGCCGCCGCCCTCGGGCGTGGTCCATACGATGTTCTGCGACGGGTCCTTGATGTCGCAGGTTTTGCAGTGGACGCAGTTCTGGGCGTTGATCACGAACTTCGGATCTGTGCGCGCGACCTCGTCCGCATAGACGACCTCGTACACGCCCGCCGGGCAATAGAGGCGCGCGGGCTCGCCATATTCCGGCAGGTTGACGCGGATGGGAATCGACGGATCCAGCAGCTTCAGGTGAGCGGGCTGTTCCTCGGCGTGGTTGGTGTTGGAGATGAACACCGAACTTAGTTTGTCGAACGACAGCTTGCCGTCCGGCTTGGGGTAGACGCGCGGCTTGTGCTTCGAGGCCGGTTCGGTCGAGGCCGCATCGGTCTTGGTGTGCTTCAGCGTCCACGGAACCGTGATGCCGAAGGAGGACAACCACATCTCCACGACACCGAAAGCGCCGCCCAGCGTGGTGCCGAATTTGGTCAGATAAGGCTTGGCATTCCGGACGCCCTTGAGCTCCTTGTAGACCCAGCTCTTCTCGTAGGCGGCTTGATACTCGACCAGTTCGTCGCCCGAACGCCCGGCCATGACCGCGTCATAGGCGGCGTCGGCCGCCATCATGCCGGTCTTCATGGCGTTATGGCTGCCCTTGATGCGGGGCACGTTCACGAAGCCTGCCGAACAGCCGATCAGGGCACCGCCGGGGAACGCCAGCTTGGGCACCGACTGGAAGCCACCCTCGGTGATCGCACGCGCGCCGTAGGAGATGCGCGTGCCGCCTTCCAGATGTTCGGCGATGGCCGGGTGGTGCTTGAAGCGCTGGAACTCGTCGAACGGCGACAGGAACGGGTCCTTGTAGCTCAGGTGCACGACGTAGCCGATGGCCACGTAGTTGTCGCCGAAGTGGTACATGAACGAGCCGCCGCCGGTGAACTCGTCCAGCGGCCAGCCGGTCGAGTGCTGGGCCAGACCGGGCTGGTGCTTCTCAGGCGGGACCTGCCACAGCTCCTTCAGGCCGATGCCGAATTTCTGCGGGCTGGAGTCCTTGGCCAGTTGGTGGCGGGCGATGATGGTTTTGGCCAGCGAGCCGCGCACGCCCTCGGCGATGAAGACGTATTTGCCATGCAGTTCGATGCCCGGCTGGAACTCGCCAGTCGGCTGACCGTGCTTGTCGATGCCGAAGACGCCGGCGACGACGCCCTTCACCCGGCCCGACGGCTCTTCATAGACCACGTGGCTGGCGGCCATGCCGGGATAAACCTCGACGCCCAGCGCCTCGGCCTGTTCAGCCAGCCAGCGGGACAGGTTGCCGAGCGAGGCGATGTAGCAGCCGTGGTTGTGCATCATGGGCGGCATCAGCGCCATTGGCAGGCTGAACTGGCCCATCGGGCCCAGGATCATGAACCTGTCCTTGGTGACGGGGGTTTCCAGAGGAGCGCCGCGTTCCTTCCAGTCGGGGAACAGTTCGTTCAGCGCTTTAGGATCGATGACGGCGCCGGACAGGATATGGCCGCCGATCTCGGCGGATTTCTCCAGCACAGCGACGTTGATCTCGGTCCCGGCAGCCGCCGCGCGCTGTTTCAGGCGGATCGCTGCAGACAGACCGGCGGGACCGCCGCCGACGATGACGACGTCATATTCCATGACCTCGCGCTCGACGCCCTGAAGCGCTTCCAGCTGCGGCAGGTTGTCGAGGATGGCTTCCTGCGCCGGAGTGGTGGCGCCGCCTTCGATTGCTTCCTCGGCCATGGTCTCGTCAATCCCGGTTGTCTGTGTGGTCATTATTGTTCTTGGTCGCTTATCGGAACGTGACGTTGCGGCGGTCAAGGCTTATCCCTGTACGAACCTCATGAACGTCTCCCAATCGGATATCGCTGCAACCGAGAGCCTGCTCGCCTTCTGGCGCGATGCGGGAGTGGATGTTTGCTACGAAGACGCAGCGGTTGACCGGACCTACGTCCCGCCGCCTGCACTCAAGGCGGTGGCCAAGGCGACGGCCTCGGTCGTGGTGCAAAACGACGGCCGCGACGCGATCTCGGAGGCGCGACGATTGGCGGCGGGTGCGGACACGCTGGAAGCGTTGGCGGCGGCCGTGGCGACTTGCGAGGCGTGCGACCTGCGCGGCATGGGGGCTCGACAGTCGGTGTTCGGCCGAGGCGCGACAGATGCCCCGATCCTGATCATCGGCGAAGGCCCGGGGGCGGATGAAGACGCCCAGGGCCAACCTTTCGTCGGCAAGGCCGGCCAGTTGCTGGACCGAATGCTGGAGGCCGCAGGGTTGACCGGCAAGGTCTTCATCACGAACACCGTCTTCTGGCGCCCACCGGGAAACCGCACACCGACTCCTCAGGAACAGGCGGTGTGCGCCCCCTTCGTGGAGCGGGCTTTCGCCATCCTGAAGCCCAAGGTCGTTCTGCTGCTGGGAGCCGCTGCGGCAAAGTCGGTGCTACAGACGGATGAAGGCATTATGCGGATGCGCGGGCAGTGGCGCGAATGGCGACTGGCGGAAGGCGACGTCTCGGCCCCTGCCCTGCCGACGCTCCATCCCGCCTTCCTCCTGCGACAGCCTCAGGCCAAGAAGCAGGCGTGGGCTGACATGCTGTCCCTTGCTGCAAGGCTGGACGAGATCGGCTGATACTCGAACTCGCCAAGCCTCGGGCGCGGCAACCCGCCGCACTCACCAATGGAATGCCCCTATAAACGGTCATGTGATTGAGGCCTGACGATTTTTCAGGCATGGTTACAGATTGACGACCGATCGCAGACAGACGCGCCGACCCTGAATCGAGACGGGAGACGCGTTGCACGAGGGGGCCGCCGCCTATGTACGCTTACCACCGCGCGCTCCTCGCGCCGATGCTCGCCCCCGT
>DASVTM010000044.1:0-1768 GCA_036387575.1 Brevundimonas sp. | reverse complement strand
GTGATGAAGCTCGGCTACTGGAGCCTGCCCGACAGCGCCACCGATGACCCTGATGAGGCCGCCGACTGGGCGCGCGGCGCGTTCGAGGTCGCGCTAAGGAAAGCTGCGGTGAAGAAGCCGAGGAGAAAGGCGTAAAGCCCTTCTCCCCTTACGGGAGAAGGATCATATCTTCGTTTTCACCTTCTTTAGCTCATCCTCGGTCAGCACCTGAACGGCGGGCGCAACCGGTTTCCCCGTAGCCTCCGCGACCAACTCCGCCGTCCGCCCCTCCACCGCGGCCTCCAGCCGCGCCAGAAACTCGTCCTTGCCTAAACCCGTCGGGATCGGCTCCAGGAACTCCAGCGTCGCCGTGCCCGGGTGCTTCTCGTACTCCTTCTGCGGCCAGAACAGGCCGAGGTTGGACGCCAGCGGCACGACCGGCATGTCGAAGTCGCGGTACATGTGCCAGACGCCGGATCGATAGCGATATTTCTCGCCGACCTTGGCCAGATGCCCCTCCGGATAGATCAGGATCTTGCGGCCTTCGGCATGGGCGTCGGCTCCGCGTTGCTTGAGCGAATCCCGGGCTTCCCGACCGCCGCAGCTGTTGACTACGATGGCCCCCAGCTTCTTCAGCACAGCGCCCAGTAGCGGAAACTTCTCCAGATGGTCGCCGGTGACGAAGGCGAGGTCGTCGAACTGGTCGTAGGTGGCGAACCCATCGCCCCAACTGGAGTGCTTGGAGGCGATGATGAACGAGCCGGCCGGCAGGCGCTCACGTCCGCGCACCTCCAGCGTGATGCCGGCGAACACCCGCATGGCCTGAACCATCCGCTTCACATATCGCCGGATCACCCAGGTCGTCGCCTCGCGGCCGGGCGTCAGCGCCGCGAAAGCCGCCGTCAGCCCGTAGCCTATCGACAGGATCCAGTAGGCGATATTGAAGAGGAAGCTGCGCATTCGATGACTATGGCACGGTTCGCGGAAACGTCTCGCGCCCGATCAGGCGGCGGCGGAGAGCCGTTCCGCGCTGGTGACCATGTTCCGTCCGCCATGCTTTGAGGCGTAGAGGGCTTCGTCGGCACGATCCAGCAGCAGGCTTCCGCTCTCGCCGGGACGCCGCTGGGCCAAGCCTCCCGAAATGGTCACCGCTCCGAGTTCGTCGTTGGTCGAGCGACGGCGCAGCGCGCGCGAGCCGATCTCCTCGCGGATGGCGTTCAGCGCGGTCTCGACCTGCAGCGCGCCTTCACCCGGGAAGATGATCGCAAACTCTTCGCCACCGTAACGAGCAGCGACGCGTGGGTTCTTGGAGATGCGGCCGATGACGCTGGCCACGTAGCGCAGGACCTGATCGCCGGTCTGGTGACCCCAGGTGTCGTTGAAGCGTTTGAAGTGGTCGATATCCAGAACGGCCAGCGTTACGACGGTCTGGTTCCGCTCAGCCTCCTCGCAGGACCGCAGCAGTTCTTCGTCGAAGGCCTTGCGGTTGGCGAGGTTGGTCAGGGCGTCGGTCATGGCGTCGCGGCGCACCTGCTCGAGGTGTTCGCGAAGACGGGCGACCTCCTTGGTTGAAGTCTCCAGACGACGCTCCAGCGTCGCGTTCTCGATCTGAACCCGGCTCGTGGCGTCGCTCAGGCCGGTAACGACTTGCTTGAGGTCGGAAGGTTGGGCGGCGTTGTCGATGTCGACGCTGGCTTCGGCCAGGGTCTCGCCATAGGCGGCCTGTGACTCGCGCGCCTTGGCGATGGCGTCGGAAACGCTGGTCAGTTCCCGGTTCAATATGGCTCCG
>DASVTM010000043.1:0-3220 GCA_036387575.1 Brevundimonas sp. | reverse complement strand
CGGACGGTTCGGGATCGGCACCGACTCGAACGTCCAGATCGGTCTGGCCGAAGAACTGAGGATGCTGGAGTACAGTCAGCGGCTGTCGCTGCGGAAGCGGGCGGTCATGGCGGATGGGCGCCGCTCGACCGGTCGCGCCCTGTTCGACCGGGCACTGTCCGGCGGGGCGCAAGCCACGGGATCGCAATCCGGCATCGCCGTTGGGCTGCCCGCCGACATCGTTGCGCTCGACACGCGCAGGATTGCCTTCGAGGGGCGGACAGGCGACGCCGTGCTCGACAGCTGGATCTTCGGTGGGGACGGGTCGGCGATCCATTCCGTCTGGCGGCGCGGCAGGCAGGTCGTGGTTGAGGGCCGCCACATCGCTCGCGAAGCTATCGAGGCTCGTTATCGCAAGGCGTTGGCCACGGTGCTCGTAGGATGAGCGAGCCCGCCACCCTGCATCACCGCATCTATACCGAGCTGGAAGGTCGCATCCTGTCGGGCGACTGGGCTCCCGGGTCGCGCATCCCGTTCGAGCATGAGCTGACGGCGCAGTATGACTGTTCGCGGATGACGGTGAACAAGGCGATCACCGAACTGGCCGGGCGCGGGCTGGTGGTGCGCCGTCGCCGGGCGGGTACGTTCGTGGCCCAGCCGCGCGCCCATGCCGCCATCCTCGCCATTCCCGATCTGCAAGCGGAAGTCGCCGAGCGAGGGCAGGCCTAGGGCGTCCGGTTGCTGGGTCAGCGCGAGCGCGCGCCGCGCACCGGAGAGGAACAGGATCTGGCCGGAGCGGGTCTGTTGCTGGAGCTGGAGTGTCTGCATCTCAGCGACGAGGCGCCGTTCGCGCTTGAGCACAGGCTGATCGCGCTGGCCGCTGCGCCTGAGGCGGCCACGACCGACTTCGCCGACACCCCGCCAGGCGCGTGGCTGCTCGACTCCGCGCAGTGGACCGAGGCCGAGCACCGTATCTCGGCTGTCGCAGCCAGCGCGAGCGAGGCCCGGTTGCTGGGTCTGAAGTCCGGCACGGCCTGTCTGCGGGTGGAGCGACGGACCTGGCGGGACGGGCAGGGGGTGACGCGGGTCTGGCAGACCTTCCCCGGCGACCGCTATGATCTGGTGGCCCGCTTCTCGCCCGCGCGCGGAGACCGCCCATGATCGAGCCATTGAAGGCCGACCTGCTTCTAGTCGACTGCCAGGTCGCCGCCATGACGGAACATGGCGCGGCCTATGGCGCGATCGAAGATGCGGCGATCCTGATCCGCGACGGAGCCATCGTCTGGGTCGGGTCGCGCGCCGATCTGCCTGACCATGAGGCGACGCAGACGGACAGGCTGGACGGCCGGTGGGTCACACCCGGGTTGATCGATTGCCATACGCATCTGGTCTTCGGCGGCGACCGGTCGGGCGAGTTCGAACAGCGTCTGGAGGGTGCGACCTACGAGGATATTGCCCGCTCCGGTGGCGGCATCGTCTCTTCGGTAAAGGCGACCCGCGCGGCGTCTGAGGACGAGTTGTATGCTTCGGCTCTGACGCGGCTGGCGGGGCTGAAAGCGACCGGCGTCACGACAGTCGAGATCAAGTCGGGTTATGGCCTCAACCGTGACAGCGAACTGAAGATGCTGCGCGTGGCGCGTCGGATCGGCCGCGAGGCGGGGGTGCGGGTGCGAACCTCTTATCTCGGACTGCACGCGGTGCCGCCGGAGTTCCGGGGGACAGACGCCGATCGCGCCGCCTATGTCGATCTGGCCATCGACGACATCCTGCCCGCCGCAAATGCTGAGGGGCTGGTCGATGCGGTCGACGCCTACTGCGAGCCGATCGCTTTCTCGGGCGACGAGGTGTCCCGGTTGTTCGAAAAGGCGCGGTCGCTGGGCCTGCCGGTCAGGCTGCACGCCGATCAACTGTCGGACGGCGGCGGGGCGGCTCTGGCGGCGCGTCACAACGCCCTGTCCGCCGACCATATCGAACACGCGAGCGCGGCCGGGATCGCGGCTATGGGCGAGGCGGGCGTGGTCGCGGTGCTATTGCCCGGAGCCTATCTGATGCTGCGCGAGACTACCGCGCCGCCCATCGCCCTGTTGCGAGCTCATGGCGTGGCCATGGCGGTGGCCACCGACTGCAATCCCGGCACGTCGCCCGTCGCGTCGATGACGGCGGCGATCACTCTGGCCTGCGTTCAGTTCCGGTTGACCCCCGAGGAGGCGCTGGCGGGCGCGACCCGCCACGCCGCCAAGGCGCTGGGCCTGTCGGACCAGATCGGCACGGTGGAGGTCAGCAAGCGGGCTGATCTGGCCGTTTGGGACATCGTCCGTCCGGGCGAGCTGGCCTACTGGCTGGGCAAGCCGCTGCTGGCGAAGCGGTACGTCAACGGCCAATTGGCATAATCCCGACCACCAGTGACGACATCATCTCGTCGGGGACCCGTCGGACCGCCCCTGACCCTAGCCTGCCATGACCCCGAGCGCGTGGATCAGGGCCTGCTGCACCGCATCTTCGGTGAAGGGCTTTTGTATGGTCCTCTGGCCACGCCACTCAGGGGGCAGGCCGCCTTCGCCATAACCCGTCGAGAAGACGAAGGGGATGCCCCGTTCCTTGAGCGCCGCCGCGACGGGGAAGATCTCCTTGCCTGCCACGTTGACATCCAGCAGGGCGCCGTCAAACGCCTGACCGTCGGCGATGACCGCCAGCGCCTCGTCGATGGTCGCGATGGGGCCTAGCGTTGCGCAGCCCATGTCCTCCAGGATTGTCTCCAGCAGCATGGCCACCAGGGACTCGTCCTCCACAACCAGAATGGTCTTGCCTTCGAGTGGGAGCGTCATCAGTCGTTTTCCTTGTCGAGCGGAATCGATATGTCCGCGCGTAAGCCGTCGATTGCGTAGGTGAATTTGACCTCACCCGCCAGATCATGTCGGACATTACGTTCGATGAGGCGACTACCGAAGCCGCGACGGGTCGGTTCGGCGACAGGCGGGCCATCGAGTTCGCGCCAATGGATAGTCAGGCGGCGCTCCGCCTGGTTGGCTACGGACCAGTCGACGAACACCCGGCCACGACCGTTCGCCATGGCCTCGCTGGCTTGTTCCGCATTGGACAGCGCGCCGTATTTGGCGGCGTTGGTGGCCAGTTCATGGAAGATCATCCCGAGCGACAGGGCCGCCGCGGGACCAAGGGCCACCCGAGGACCATTGATGACAATACGGGTCGGGTCATGCGCCTCGGTCTCGTGACGCAGGAT
>DASVTM010000042.1:0-6306 GCA_036387575.1 Brevundimonas sp. | reverse complement strand
GATGGCCTGATGCTCAGTTTCCACCTGCAGCGTGAGTTGTTCGCCATCCGGCAAAACCCTGCGTATGACCGGCCACAGAACGGACTCTTCAGCGAAGGCGTGCGGAAACACCAACCGGTAGATCTGAAGAAGCACCGGTGGCTGCTCCCTTGCTGCAAGCCCGTTCAGTCGGTGCAACAGCGCGTCCAGTTCGATGTGGTCACGCTTCTGGCGGCTGAACACGCTCCCGCGCCCGCCCAATTCGGCTGAGGTCTGCTGCGCTAGCGACTTCATGACGTCTCCTCCGATATGTCCAACGGCCTTCGATCCTGCCGGATCGCGAACCCGGTACGTGCCCCTTGGCAAGTCTCTTCTCATCGGCGGTTTACCTGGCAGCACCTGCGCCACCGTCCCAATCAAAAGACGATGGCAGCCCCACCTCAAGGCGCCGATCCGCTAACGCGAAGCCCGTAGCCCTTCCGCAAAATGGCTACGGGGTCACGTCTGGCGATGCTGTCAGGCCGGATCGCCGTCCAGCGCGTGCTTGATCGCGTTGATGACGCCACCGCTCTCATTCGGGTGACGGGGCTTCATCGAGCCGGGTGCGGTGACGCCGCCGGCCATCTGGGCGAGTTGGGCCCCGGAGTCAGGGCGGGGCGGCGCCAGGTGCGGCTCCTCTCCGAGGGGCTGCATGGCGCGGGAGGTGAACTCCGAGCGGCCGTCCAGAGAGGGTCCTTCCGACCACCGTCCCTGGGGCGGAAGCGAGCCGTCGAGATTGAACCCGAGCGTCGTGTAGGCGAACTCCGCGTTCGGCATCTCCTCGGGCGACGGCGTGTTGGGTATGGGCAGGTTCGCAGCCAGTCCCCCCATGTCCTCGAGCACCGCCAGGAACTGCTGCTGGTGATAGGCGTCCCGGGCGATCAGGTACGACAGCATGTCCTTCATTCCGGGATCGTCGGTCATGTTGTAGAGCCGCAGAGCCAGAACGCGCCCGGACGCCTCAGCCGCGACATTGGCCGTCATATCCGCAGCCGTATTGCCCGTGGCGTAGACGTGGCTGCAGTCGAAGGGCACGCCGTTGGCGTCCGTCGGCAGGGCCGCAAGACCGGTCGAGAGCACATGGCGCATGTCCATCCCGTTCAGTACCGAGCCGCCGGCGACGTCATTCGAGATGTCTTCCTTGACCGAGAGCGGGGCGCTTTCGAGGTTCAGGGCCACAGCGGTGGCGAGCATCTCGATGTGCGCGATTTCCTCGGTCGCCGTGTTCAACAGCAGGTCACGATATTTGGTCGCGCCCCGACCGCCCCAAGCCTGAAAAAAATACTGAAGGCAGACGCGAATCTCGCCCTCGACGCCGCCGATCGCCTGCTGGAGGGCGCGGGCGAACACGGGATCAGGCCGTTCGACACGGACCGGAAATTGGAGGATTTTGTCGGTGTAGTACATGACTTGCGATCAACTCTTTTCGGTTTGAAGGATCACATCTCAAGCCACATGCCGGTCTATCGTTCCGACATATTAATGTTTGGAATACTATCCTTTGTTGTTGCTGTTCAGTTATGTCCAAGATGCCAAAACCTTATGCCCAGTCCGGACGGCCCACTCCACCATCTTCTGCATGAAGCGTCGCAGTAAATCGCCCCACCAGACCGCCCTGACCTCGTAGCGTTGCTATTTGGATCTATCGCTGTGCGACTATCCTACAGCAAGGACGCCTCCCCGGCGCCTGCCTAAGACAGACGGAGGAAGAGTGAGAATGGCGTCGCAATGAAGTCTGTTCGGGTCAAACCCTCAGCGGAGTGGTGGGTTGTGGAAGCGGACGGGATCACAGCGCCTCTGATCTTTCGAACAGGGTCGTCGGCCGAGAAGGCGGCCCGCCGACTTGCCCTGGCGTGCAGCCGCTTCGACGCCGGCTCCATCATGGAGATCGAGACACGCAACGGCCAAGTCTACAAATTCCTGTGCCTGTCGAGCCGGGACGACAAGAAGGCTCACTTTGTCGAGCTCTCCACCCTTCCGCCCCAGGTTGCCGGCGACACCGCCTGTGCCGTTTCCTGCCCGGGGGCCGATCAGCCCCATATTGGACCGGGGTTAGCGACGACGTCTGCATGACCCACGGCGGGGACGGCCGCCGGCGAAGCGCCCGTGTCCTTGAGAGCGGCTTCAGCCGCAGGGGCGTTGGCGGGCTCGGTGATCAGACGAGCGCGTCGCCCGAAGGTCAGGTACTCCCAGGCGCAGCTAAATCCCACCCCGATCCGGTTGCGGATCCCGATCAGGAAGTAGACATGGGCAAGGCTCCAGAATATCCAGGCCGGCAAACCTCTGAGAATGAACCGGTTCGTGTTCACGACGGCGGCCTTGCGTCCGATAGTGGCCAGGTCTCCCTGGTGCCGGTAGTGAAAGGGTTCAGGCGCAGCCTTCCCCCTCGCGCGGGCCGAGATCACCGTTCCGACGTACCGCCCCATCTGCTTGGCCGCAGGCGCCACGCCGGGAACGGGCTTGCCCGACGCGGAAACGACGGACGCGGTGTCGCCGATCACGAAGATTCCGGCCTTCCCCGGTACTGAGAGGTCGGGCTGGACCAGCACGCGCCCCGCCCTGTCTCTCTCGGCGCCGAGCCAGTCGGTGGCTGCCGACGCAGCCACCCCTGCGGCCCAGACGACCGCACCGGTGGCGATGTGTCGATCGCCGATCACAACGACATCCTCGTCGATCTCGGTCACCGGGGCGCCGAGCAGCACCTGCACGCCGCGTCGCTCCAGCGCCAGCCGGGTATAGGCGCTCAAGGATTCGGGGAACGCCGACAGCAGCCTCGGACCTGCCTCGACCAGCAGCACCTGGGCGCAACGCGGGTCCACGTGACGGAAGTCCGGCGGCAGCGCCTCTCGGGCCATGTCCGCGATGGCGCCCGCCATTTCGACCCCGGTGGGGCCTCCTCCGACGACGACGAAGGTGGTCAGGCGCTCGCGCTCCTGCCTGTCCAAAGCCAATTCGGCCAACTCGAAGGGTGTCAGAATACGCCGCCTGATCTCGGTTGCGTCTTCGATCCGCTTCAACCCGGGTGCGTACCGCGCCCAGTCTTCATGGCCAAAATAGGCGTGCGTGGCGCCGGTGGCGATGACCAGGTGGTCGTAGGAAAACTCGCCGCGGTTGGAGCATACCCGCCGACCGGCGGTATCGAGTCCGGTCACGTGCGCCATCACGACACGCACATTGCGTTGTCGGGACAGGATCGCCCGGATCGGCCAGGCCACATCCGCCGGGCTGAGGGTGGCCGTCGCCACTTGATACAAAAGGGGCTGGAAACAGTGGTGGTTCTGGCGATCTATGAGGGTGACTTCAACCGGGGCATGCTCAAGCGCCTTGGCCGCCTCGAGGCCGCCAAAGCCACCTCCGATGATCACGACCTGCTCAGGTCTGGTCATTGCGCTCTACGCGTCGCGTTCCGGGGCAACCGCTGCAGGTTCGGCAGGTTCCGGGCCAACGCAAAAAGCGAAGACAGACGGCGTAGGTACACAGGCATCCAAGGCCTATTCGACCATAAGGAGGGGGACCCAACCCGCAACGCTGAACCGGGTGTCAACGGCGATCCCGGCTGATAAATCGATGGCACACCGGCCGCTCCGGCATCGTCAGCGTCCGGTCCTGGAGAGTGGCCTCGGCGGTCTTGCACGCATTTTCGGCGTCACACCGATGGCCGGATTTATCAGCTTGAGTTCGGCGAACTCCCCGATCCAACAAAAAATCCGCGCCATGCCCCACCTCCCGCCGGTGCCCTACACCCCGTTGAGATCCAGAGGGTCACGTCGCGACGGCGCATTCCTTAACGTTGGTTAGAATTTAGCAAAGAAATCCTCCGACTGGTCGCCATCTACTGACATCGCCGTCGGCAAGTTCGCCCCTCGGTTTGACAGCGCGCAAGGACGATTGCCTGCCGCGAGAACCCCGCGACCGGTTCGGCTGCAGTCACCAGGGTGAGCAGCTTGGAAGCGTTTCGAGCGAACGTACTGGACCTGGCGCACAAAGCCGATTGGCGCCTGCGGCCGGCGCGCTCGTACGGGCGCTGGACGCGCGGGATCACGCCTCTGACAATCCAAAGCGCCAAACGGCGTTCGCCCCTCGGAAGCGTTTTCAAGCGACGCCTTGCCGGCGGGGCTCCGGGGCATCCTCAAGCCCCTTGTGCCGAGCCCAGCGCCACTCATGAACGAAGCGCTCGATGGTGGTTTCCGCTGGAGGCAGAAGGTTGATCGTATTTGAGATTTCACGTTATCCCGCACGGCGCGCAGTCTTGGCAGCGCGGTCTCGCGCGCCAGGGTCGGATCGCAATACGCTGTTTCTGCGAGGCGGCGTGTAAACTCCACAACTGACACTCTATCGGCGGACTGGAAGCTCAGCGGCCCCCTAACACCGTCCAAAAGCATGTCCAGAACGGCGTCGACCAGATCGGGTCCATAGGTCTCATCCCAGGGGATTTCGGCGGAAGCCTCGACCGATTTACCGCGCGAGGCGACGCCCCGAACTCTAAAATCGGCCATCTGTACCGAACCATCGCTTTCCAATCACCCGAAGGTGTTAATGGACGTATACAGAAACGTTCCTTGGTCGAGGCGAGTATTGTAAACTACAAAACTAGTATGGGCCTGATATATTCCAACATAGCCGGCTTTAGGTGAATATAACTTCTTTCTGTTGTTGAAGTTTGATCGACTTCAGGGTCAAACAATGATCCCCGCCTCATCAAAACCCTTTCCTTATCGCGCAGCCCGGCGTTTCAATATCCGCGAAGCTCTGGATGCATCTCCTCGACTCGCTGGCCTTGCACCAGGCGATGGTGGCCGGCCTGATCAGGCGGAATGCGACGCGATCAGGTCACACAGATTTGAGCGCCGCAGCCTCCCCTCGGGCGTCATCCTGACCTCAACAAATGATAGGGCTTCCTTCTCTGAGCCGGACTGTCCGGCGCTCAATGGCTCCAGTTTCCAAACATCATGTCAGATATGTTCGTCGTGGCGATCAGCCTCGCCGCCGCGCTCAGCGCCTCGGCGCTGTTCTCCGACGCAGCGCCTCCGCAACGCTACCGGGAGGCCACATCCTTTACCTTGGTCATCGCCGATCAAAACCGCATCGAGCGAACGTGTCAGCCCCTGTTCGGCAAGCCGGGTGATGGCCAGAAGACACTGGGCTGTACGGTCGGCAAGACCGTCACCCTGCCCAACCCCTGCGATTTTCCCGAGACCGACACCTACGCCCGTATGGTGTGTCACGAACTGGGACACATCAACGGCTGGCCGGCCACCCACGACGAGTGATGGAGCCGCGCCAAGCGGCTCCATCAGATAGGCCGTCGTTAGCCTCGTTCGCCAGCACGCTGCGTCGCCGAACCACCGTAGGCGCCGTCCTGGGCCGAGCCTGTCATGGCCCCACCCTGAGACCCGGCGCCCGAGCCCGCGCCGTAGCCGCCCCCTTGGCCGGACGAGCCACTCTGTCCGCCGTATGAGGAGCCCGTCGAGCCCATGGAGCCCGATGAACCGGCCGATCCGGACGCGCCGTTCTGGCTCGAGCCAGAGCTTCCGGAGGAGCCGGTCATAGCACCGCCTTGGGAGCTTGAGCCTGACTGACCCGAAGTACTGGAGCCCATCGACTGACCGTTCGCGCCCGACTGGGAGCCGGTCATCGATCCGCTGCTCTGCGAACTTGTCGAGCCCTGCCCCGACGATCCGGACGTGCTCCCGCTAGATTGAGAATAGGCGACGGTGGCAGCGGCGATAATGCCGGCCGCGCCGCAGATGGCGATCACGCGTTTCATATTCGATCCCTTTTGCTGAGGACATCCGTCCCAGGATTCGAACAGAGAACATCATGCATCGTTCCCCCCGAAACGCGAAAAACCCCCTTAGAAATCAAATGTTAAAACGAATGTTAACCTATGAAGTTCTTTGACGTCGAGCTTCAGGATCGAGGGTCATGCTCACGCGTGGACCCAATGGCTCCCGTCCGGCGACGAGGTTTTGAAGCTCTCGCAGCGGTCGCGTCGTGGCCTTTCGGCTGCGGTGGCACCGCCATCCCTGACCTGGACCGAACGCCCTGCGCCTGACCTACCCGGGCGAGTTCACGACCTTCACTTCCCTGTCAGATCGCGGCATGCCGGGGCGGCCTGTGGAAGCCCATGGATGACACGACGCGCGATCCTGTTATCGCCGCGAGAGCGCCGCTCCCGTGCCCACCCGTTTCTCAAGCCAGAACGGAAGCGATCCTGTTGGCGAGCATGGCATCGACGCGGCTTTGGCGGTCGTGGTTCAGGTGTGTCACCTGTTCGTAACATCATGG
>DASVTM010000041.1:0-2614 GCA_036387575.1 Brevundimonas sp. | reverse complement strand
GGCTCCTGCGGTTCCTGCAGGCGGAAGGCGATGCCATGGCGCTCGGCGTAGGCGACGGCCTCTTCCTTGGTGTCGAAGGTCAGGCAGACCTGGCCGTTCATGTCGCTGGAGCTGATCCAGCCCATCAGCGGATCGGTGGTTCTCGCCGTCGCCGGTTCGAACTCCAGACGCCAGTCTTTGGATTTTGCCTTGCCCGACTGCATCGCGGTCTTGGCGGGGCGGTAGATGCGGGCCAGCATGGGAAAAGACTCTCGGCGGAAGCGGGTGATCCCTTATCGCGTCCCAAGCCGCCCGGCTCAAGACGTCGGAGCTCCGAAACGACGGCTGTCGTGGGCTCGGTCCGAAAAGGGGATGGTCGGAGTGAGAGGATTCGAACCTCCGACCCTCTGGTCCCAAACCAGATGCGCTACCAGGCTGCGCTACACTCCGGCGGCGGGATTTGACACAAACGTCGACGCACCGCAAACGCGAAGATCTCCTGAAGCGAATAAACCGTCAGTTTGTGAAAAACGGGTGCCGAATGGTGTCTCCGGCCTTGGCTCCGATCTCGTCCATCCGGCCGGCACGAACCTCCAGAACGCCCTTGGCGGCGCCGTTGGAATTGAGCACTGATTCCGAAAACGGCGTCGCGTGGGCGGCAATCGAGACGATCTTGCCGTCTGCGGCGATGTAGACGATGTCGAGCGAGCTCGGCGTGTTCTTCATCCAGAAGCCCTGCTCGGTCGCGGTTTCGAACTCGAACAGCATGCCCCCGTCGGCCTCAAGCGGCTGGCGGAACATCAGGCCACGCTGGCGGGCCTCTTCGGTATCGGCGATTTCGACCATGAAGTCGTGTTCGCCCGTCGAGGTGACGACGGTCAGGGGTTCAAGCGCCCGACCGCCAGCGTCAACCGGCCCTTTTTCGGCGGGCGCACAGGCGGTCAGGAGCAGGAACAGCCCGGAAACGAAAAGCCGACGCGTGAAAGCCATCAGGAACGCCCTATCAGGGGCGGATCATCCGCCCGGTTTGATCTCAGCCACCACCAGTCCCTTGGGACCGTCGGCGAACACTACCTGTACCGTTTCCCCGGGGACCAGGTCCTCGAGGCCGAAGCGGCGCAGCGTTTCGATGTGGATGAAGATATCGCCCGGATCGTTGGCGCGCACCACGAAACCGTATCCCTTGGTGCGATTGAACCATTTGACCGTGGCTGATTCCATCTCGCTGTCATGAACCTCGACGAGGGGATGCATGGCGCGGCTGTCTGCCTTCAGGTCGTCGTAAGCGGAGCGGCGCGGCGGTGTGGCGGGCATTTCGCCTTGGCCCAGTTCATGGACGTGAACGACCTGCCAGCCCTTGGCGCGACGGGCGCAGTCGAAGGTGATCGGGGCGCCTTCGCCAGCGGCCTCATGGCCGCACTCGCGCAGGCAGCTAACGTGCAGAAGCACATCCATTGCGTGGGTATGCCCGGACTCGTCTGGCACAATGAAGCCATAGCCCTTGCCCGGGTCGAACCATTTCACCCGGCCGGTGATCCGGACGACGTCCGGAGCCTCCAGCCCTTCGTAATCAGACACTGTCTCTTCCCCCCGCCCGTAGACAACAGGCGGTTCTCGTTTACCACGGTTCGGGGAACGAGAGAAAAGACAAAAACGCACGTTTCACGCGTACATCCACTTTTTTCCGCACAGGATTTCCTGAAAAGCCACGTAGAGGTCCACATATTCGAACGGACCACCTCACTTTGGGACGGCGTCGCGACATTACTTCAGTGAGCGGATGCTTCTGGATGCGGAAGCGTGGCGTGGCGTGGCGTGGCAGTCCCTAGGGGAGTCGAACCCCTCTCTCCAGGTTGAAAACCTGGCGTCCTAACCGATAGACGAAGGGACCACAGCGCGAGAGCGGGCGATATAGCCGCCGATTCCGGGGGGCGCAACACCAAATCGGGGCTGTAAAGGCTGGTTTGCGTTCAGGACGCCATCCGGGGGTCGGCGACGTCCTCGATTTCGAACTGAACGCCCTTGCGGCCATTCCAGTCGTCCGCCTTCAGACGACCAGCGACGCTCAAGCCGCCCTGCCCGGCCAGCAAGGCCTTGCCGAGCGGCAGGTCGGCGCAGCGCCAGGCAATGGACTTGACCGAGGTCCCATCGGCGCCGACCAGCCGACAACGGACATGGCCGCCGCTCATGGCCACGGGCTCGCGCGCCTGCACTCCCGCGAGGGCGAACAGCGGCTCCGGGTTGGCGGGACCGAAGGGCGCCAGTTGCTCGAAGCTTTCGAACAGGGCGCGTGTGGCCGCGCCCGGCTCGATCAGGGCGTCGATCTCGACCCGGTCGATGATCTCCGCCTCGACCTGTTCACCCGCCAGCTTCTCGTTGAGATAGTCGCGCAGACGATCGATGCCGTCGGTCCTGACCGTCAGCCCCGCAGCCATAGCGTGACCGCCGCCCGCGATCAGCAGGCCATCGTTCCAGGCGGACTGAATGGCGCGACCGAGGTTCATGCCCGGCTGGGAGCGGCCTGAGCCCTTGCCGATGCCGTTGACGGCGTCGACGCCGATGACGATGACCGGCTTTCTCCAGCGTTCGCGCAGCCGGCCCGCCACGATTCCGACCACGCCCGGATGCCAGTCGT
>DASVTM010000040.1:0-2953 GCA_036387575.1 Brevundimonas sp. | reverse complement strand
CTGCTGGAAACCCACGAGGGCCACGGCGGCGCCTATGTGGCTCACAACCGGCTGACGCTCGATGTCGCCGAGACCGCAGAAGTGACCCGCATCGTTTTGGTCGATGAACCTGCGAACGCCATCTCCGTCACCGAGGCCCAGGTCAAGGTCGCGCCGGGCGGACGATATCGCCAGACCATCGTCGCCACCGGCGCCAAACTGCAGCGGCTCGAGACCCACGTTTCGCACGGCGGCGAGGGCGCAGACGTCCGCCTCGACGGCCTGTACGCCGTGAGCGATGCGCGCCAGACCGACCTGACCAGCGTTGTTTCCCACGTGGCCCCGAACGGCCAGACCTCGCAACTGACCAAGGGCGTGGCGCGTGACACCTCGCGCGGCGTGTTCCAGGGCAAAATCGTGGTCGAGCGCGGGGCCGACGGCACCGATGCGCGCATGGGACACCACGCCCTGATCCTCGGTGAGCGCGCCGAGATCGACGCCAAGCCCGAGCTGATCATCTACGCCGACGACGTCCAGTGCGCCCACGGTAACACCGTCGGCAATCTGGATGACGACGCCCTGTTCTACATGGAGCAGCGCGGCATCCCGGCCGACGAGGCCCGCGCGCTGCTGACGCAGGCTTTCCTGATCGAGGTCGTGGACCGGATCGAACACGATGAAGCACGGGAGGTGGTCCGGTCATGGCTGACGGAACGCCTGTAACTATGAAGACCTTCGACCCTTACGCCGCCCGCGCCCAGTTCCCGATCCTGTCGCGGACGGTCAACGGCAAGCCGCTGGTCTATCTCGACAACGCCGCCTCGGCCCAGAAGCCCCGCGCCGTGATCGACAATCTGGTGGCCCAGATGGAGGGCTCATACGCCAACGTACATCGCGGCCTCCACACCCTGTCGAACGAGGCGACCGACGCCTTCGAGGCCGCGCGCGAGATCGTAGCGCGCTATCTGAACGCTGAAACGCCGGACAACATCGTCTGGACCAAGGGTGGCACCGAGGCGATCAATCTGGTCGCCAACGGGCTCGGTCTGTCGATCCAGCCGGGCGACGAAATCATCGTCTCGGAGATGGAGCACCACTCCAACATCGTGCCCTGGCATTTGCTGCGCGAGCGGCGCGGTGCGGTGCTGAAGTGGATCCCGGTGCTCGACGACGGCTCGCTCGACATGGAAGCCTATGCCGCGCTGCTGGGTCCAAAGACGCGCATGGTCGCGGTCACGCATATGTCCAATGTCTTGGGCACCATCAACCCCATCGCCGAGATCACGCGGCTGGCGCATGCCGCCGGCGCACAGGTGTTGATCGACGGCTGTCAGGGCGCGGTCCATGCTGCACCGGACGTTCAGGCCATCGGCTGCGACTTCTACGTCATCACCGGCCACAAGCTCTACGCCCCGACCGGCATCGGCGCCCTCTACGGCAAGACGGAGGCGCTTCAGGCCCTGCCGCCCTATCAGGGTGGCGGCGAGATGATCGAGACCGTCGAGCGCGACCGGATCACATACGCCAAGCCTCCGCACCGGTTCGAGGCCGGCACGCCGCCGATCATCGAAGCCATCGGTCTGGGTGCGGCCCTGACCTGGCTGTCGGCGTTCGATCGTGCGGCCATCGCGGCGCACGAGAACGCGCTCTACGACCACGCGGTCGCGCGTCTGGAAGGCCTGAACTGGCTGCGGATTCTCGGTCAGGCTGAGGGGAAGGGGGCCATCCTCAGCTTCGCCGTCGCCGACGCCCACGCCCACGACATCGCCCAGATCATGGACCGATACGGCGTCGCCGTCCGCGCTGGCCAGCACTGCGCCGAGCCGCTGGCGAAAAGAATGGGCGTGACGTCAAGCACGCGCGCCAGCTTCGCCCTATATAACACCGTGGAGGATGCAGATGCCTTCGTGGATGCGCTGATCAAGGCGCGCGAGTTCTTTGTGTAATGACTGATCCGACCCTGCCCGAAACACCAGCGGCCACCGACGCCTTCGCGGAAGCCTGGGACGAGCCTCAGAAGAGCGCCCTGTCGCAGGCTGAGCTGAACACCCTGACCGACGACCTGATCGAGGCGCTGAAGACCGTCTATGACCCGGAAATCCCGGTCGATATTTATGAGCTCGGCCTGATCTACAAGGTCGACGTCAACGACGACCGCGACGTGGTGGTCGAGATGACGCTGACGGCGCCCGGCTGCCCCGTCGCCGGCGAGATGCCCGGCTGGGTCGAGGATGCAGTCAAGAAGGTCGATGGCGTCAAGTCGGCGCGGGCCAATCTCGTGTTCGACCCGCCGTGGGATTCCTCCAAGATGAGCGACGAGGCCAAGCTGGCCTTGAACATGTTCTGAGAGCGAAAACGATGACCGAGCTTCAGACCACCGCACGCCCGAGACGCCCGCGTCCCAAGGCCGTGACCCTGACCGACGCCGCCGCCGAGCGCGTGCGCGAGATCATGTCGAACGCCGACAGGCCCTATATCGCCCTGCGTGTCGGGGTGAAGAACGGCGGCTGCGCGGGTCAGGAATACACCTTCGCCTACGCCGAACAGATCGAGGCAATGGACGAGGTGGTCGAGGACAAGGGCGTCACCATCCTGATCGACCCCAAGGCGATCCTGTTCCTGATCGGCTCGGAAATCGACTACGAGACCACGAAGCTGGCGTCCAAATTCGTGTTCCGCAATCCAAACCAGACCGACGCCTGCGGCTGTGGCGAGAGCGTCACCATCATCCCCGTGGCGGCGCTGGAGGCCTGATGGGCGCCCGCGATCCCGACTTCGAGACATGGGTCCACGAGCATGTCGCGGCACTCGGCCCGCTGGAGATCAAGCGGATGTTCGGCGGCGCCGGCGTCTATCGGCAAGGCACGATCTTCGCATTGCTGGACGATGGCGTGGTCTGGCTGAAGGGTGACGAGAGCAATATCACCGCTCTGGAAGCCGCCGGTTCGCGCCAGTTCACCTATTCGGGCAAGGA
>DASVTM010000039.1:0-6355 GCA_036387575.1 Brevundimonas sp. | reverse complement strand
CAGTGACAACTCATACCGCTCGGCCTCGATCTTGGAGACGTCAAGAACGTCGTTGATCAGATCCAGCAGGTGGCCGCCCGCCTCGTGGATGCTGTCCGCATAGTCGGCGTACCGGTCCGGCAGGGGGCCGAACAACCGCTGGCGCATGATATCGGAGAAGCCAAGGACGGCGTTCAGCGGCGTGCGCAGTTCGTGGCTCATATTGGCGAGGAAACGGGTCTTGCCCGCGTTCTGGGCTTCGGCCTCGGCGCGGGCGTTTTCCAGTCCCGACTCTCGGGCGAACTGCGGTGTCCCGTCGAATGCCTGGGCGATCAGACGGACCGTATCGTCGGCCCCGTCGAGACGACGTAAGACGACCGTGACACGGCGATCAAGGGCAGCGCGAGGAGCAAATGTCACCTGGGTCTGGAGGCCGGTGCGGGCGCGTTCGAGTGCGGCTAAGACAAAGCCCCGGTCCGGAGCATGAACCTGGGCGATCAAACCCTGCGTGAAGAGCGGATCGACCTCAAGGGCAGGTGGCGGCGTGCCGTAAGCACCCAGAACCCGCCCCCCGGCATCCATGACGAGGGTCATGCCTGGCTGCCCGGCCAAGAGGCTTTCGACCCGTCCCAGGCTTTGACGGGTCTCGCCCAGAACATCTTCGCGCGGTCGCCAGACCAGTCGGATAGCAATCCCGGCAGCCAGGGCCGTGACCACGGCGACAAGGGCGGCGAGGGCGGGGCTGTCACCCGGGGCTCCGCCTAGCAGAACGGAGACCAGCCCAACCAATGCAGCCAGGGCGACAGCGAACGCTCCGGTCAGGGACAGGATTTCGCCACCGAGCAGGATGCCCGCCACAAAAGGCATGAAGACGAATGCGGCCATCGATCCGGTGACCCCGCCTGACAAGGCCGAGGCTGCAACCGCGGCGAGGCTCCAGACGCCGAGCACCAGCGCCCGGTCGATCCAGCCATCCTTGCGGGCCAGAATGAGCCCCGCCAGGCCGGGAACGACCATCCCGATCAAGCCCGCGAGCACGGGGAGCTGAAGGCCTGGCTCCAGCCAGTGGGCCGCAAACGCCGTCAGTCCCGCTGCCACGGCCCAGACTCCATGCCACGCCACGACGGCGCGCAGGTCGTGAGCGCGTTCGGCTGTCGAAAGGGCGGGGGTGAGATTCAAGCGGGATTCCAAACGTCCGGGACGTGTACCGCCCGACCGGCAAATCTAGACTGCGAGCCGAGTCGGCGCGAGGGCGCTCCCGCGTCAGGCGACTCAGGAAGGTGGACCGAAGCGTTTGATCTGGGGAGCATGGGCGAGGTCATCCTTAACGGGCCGGTTGTTCTCGATGGGCCGGCGGCCTATCTGGCGGCGCATGACCGAGCCAGTCTCAAGCATTGCTGACACCTTCGCCGAAATGGTCGAGAATTTCGACCTTCTTGAGGATTGGGAGCAGCGGATCGAGTACGTCATCGACCTCGGGAAGGACCTTGAACTCTTGCCCGAGGCCGACAGGGTCGAGGCCAACAAGGTGCCGGGTTGCGCCGCACAGGTGTGGCTGGCGACCGATCGACTGAATGGTCGCCTGGTGTTTCACGCCGATTCCGACAGCGCGATCTCCAAGGGCAATGTCGCACTGTTGCTGGCCCTGTTCTCGAACCGCTCGCCTGCGGAGATCCTGAGTTTCGACGCGAAAGCTGCGCTGGACCGGCTTGGTCTGCCACAGGCGCTGACACGCCAACGCGCAAATGGCCTGAACTCCATGGTCGGACGTATCCGGCAAGAAGCGCTGGCGGGGGCCTGAGCGGCCTGGGGTCTCAACCGATGCCGTAGTGTTCCGCCAGGGCCTGCAGACCTTGTTTCAGCATTGTCTTGCCCTGCCGGCGCCTGAGGCCCAGCTCGCGTTCAGCCACTTGCAGGCTGGAACTGCGCAGGCAGATATGCACGACGAAGGCGCGGACGCGCGGGCTAACCGCCTGTAACGCCGCATCGACGTGAGCCGAAGCCGAGATCGCCCTGTCTCCGGGCTCGACCCGTGTGGCCGACCCGCCGCCGGAACGCGGCAGGCCGTCCCAGCGCATGGTTACGGACGGTCCGGCCGCGGCTCGCTCTCCGTCCTGACGCAGCCGTTCGCCGGCTGCGACCTCCGCCGGCGTCAGCCACGGTCGGCCGGACGCATCGCGCCGCCGGGCCAGCCATGCGATCGGTGTTTCGCCCAGATTGGCCGCACGGGTGATCAGGCGGCCCTCGTCGTCCATAAGCGTGCGCTGGCCCGGAACCACCCCGGGGCTGCCATAAGGGGGAGCCTCCACATCGCACGCCTGACGAGCAGTCCAACCGCCGCCGGCTCGTACCTTCAGGCCCGGATCGGAGACCAGAGCGCGGAAGTCGGCCTCCTCCAGCGTCAGGCTTATGCGCGATCTCCGGTCGCCGCCGACCCGTAACGGATATCTTCCGTCCTGTTGGTCGATCCATGCGCCCGGACGCACGAGCATCCGGCGCGCGCGTTCGGCCGCGGCGCTCATCCCCGACCTCCGAGCGGCAGTCCGAGCCGGGGCATCTCGCAAACCAGGCGCAAAGTCTGTTCCATACGGTCAAGCGCAGCGTCGATCGCCGCATCATCGCGCGCGTCTTCGGACCAGCGACAGGCGGCGCTTGCAGTGGTGCGATTAACCCCAAAGGCGTGGCTGACACGCTCCAACGTCCATCCGTAACCGACATGAGCCAGGTAGATGGCCATCCACCGCGCCCTGCAGGCTTTCACCCCGAGGCGGTCGCCGGCCATTGCGGACATCGGCAAATCGAACGTCAGGGCGATGACCTGTATCGCCAGACCCGTTCGCGTCCGGTCTCCCTCCGCCACCGGGACCCGGTACGCCGTCTCTTCCATCTGCACGTGCAACATCATCCAACTCCGTGACCAAACTTGCAGGCAGCCTAAAACGCCAGCGAGCCACGATAGGAATAATGTCCTATTCAACGTCAGTTCCGGTCATATCCCGAGGCGCGCTTTGAGAATGGCTCGCCCCTGTTGTGGGGGTTCGATAATTCTAGCCGCCATTTCAGGCCTCTGGGCCCGCGAACGAAGAAATCGGAGATGGTTAACGGTTGGCGCTCGACGCCGATTCGCAAATCAGCCTACGATTCGCCTCAATGGGGTGGCGTTAACTGTTCTTAAGGTTTTCACCGGTTAACTCATGAACAAGGTTACCCGGAAACACCACGAGATTGGTTACCGGCTTATATGGTCAAGCTTTGCCTGGAGGGGCATTAATGCGCGTTCTGCTTATTGAAGACGATCATGCGACCGCGCAGAGCATCGAGCTGATGCTGAAGTCGGAGGGCTTCAACGTCTACACGACCGATTTGGGCGAGGAAGGCATCGATCTCGGCAAGATCTATGACTACGACCTGATCCTGCTTGACCTGAACCTCCCGGACATGAGCGGCCTGGAAGTCCTGCGCCAGCTGCGTCTCGGCAAGATCAACACCCCGGTCATGATCCTGTCGGGTTCGACCGAGATCGAAACCAAGGTCAAGACGTTCGGCGGCGGCGCCGACGACTACATGACCAAGCCTTTCCACAAGGACGAGCTGATCGCGCGCACCCACGCCGTGGTCCGTCGCTCCAAGGGCCACGCCCAGGCCATCATCCACACCGGCGAGATCGCCGTGAACCTGGATGGCAAGACGGTCGAAGTGCACGGTCACCGCGTCCACCTGACCGGCAAGGAATACCAGATGCTGGAGCTGCTTTCGCTCCGCAAGGGTACGACGCTGACCAAGGAAATGTTCCTGAACCACCTCTACGGCGGTATGGACGAGCCTGAGCTCAAGATCATCGACGTGTTCATCTGCAAGCTGCGCAAGAAGCTGGCTACGGCTGCTGGCGGCAAACACTACATCGAAACCGTCTGGGGCCGAGGATATGTGCTGCGTGACCCGTCGGAAGGCATCCAGACAGTCGCTGCCTGAATCTCTGACCACGAAGACATCAGAAACGCCCGCCGGCACTGCCGGCGGGCGTTTTCGTTACTGATCTGGCGGTTTTCCGACTTAGGAACCGTTCCGGGCCTTCCCTGTTGGAAAATCGAGGTCGCGATTTCGTGACCTGACATCCAAGGGAACGAAAATGAAAACCACCATGATCCTGGGGGCTGCCTGCGCCCTCGCATTCGCTACGGCGGCCTGCAGCGGTCGCGACGACAGCGCCCAGACGGCGACCGACGCAACCGCAACGGATGCGGGTTCCGCCATGGCTCCAGCCGCGGGAACGACTGGCGGCACATCCGGCGCCATGGCTCCGAGCGGGTCGATGTCCACCACGACCAATGGCCAGACTGACGCGAATGGCATGGCCGGAAGCTCGACCACCGGTTCCGCCGGAACGACCTCTGGCGCGATGGGCTCCACCACCGGTTCCACGGGCGCGAACGGTGGATCCACCGGGTCCACGAGCTCCGGCGGCACAAGCGGGTCGACGGGGACCTCGACCGGTTCCACGACCCCGCCCACTCACTAGTCCTCCGTACAAACAATTCATTCCGTCCAGGGGCGGAGACTCCTGCGCCCGTCGGAGACATCCGGCGGGCGTTTTCGTTCAGCGACGGTAGAGCCAGTCCGCCGGCAGGCCCAGCCGCACGCAGGCCTGAGCCGGCGGGGATTGGAACAGCGGCAGACGGTCCGCTGTCCGTGCAGCGGCCCGCACGATCGTCCGCTGCCATGACGACAGGCCGTGGCGCGGCTCTAGCCCCACGATCCGCGCGACCTTGGGCGGCGTGAGATCCACCGCCGCCCGGATCAACAGGGATTGCAGGGGTTTGGCGACCGTAGGCATCAGCGGCGCCGCTCGCATGATGTCGAGGAACTCGAACACGATCGGCGATGCGGTTAGTTTTGGCGTTATGGCGTCCAGCTGCACCTCCCACTCCGCCCGCGAGGTGGGCGCTCCGGTTGCCCCGTAGAGGCGTGCAGCGGGTCCAGCCTCGGCCCATGCCCGGTCGCGATCTTCCGGCGACAGAGGGCGGGCGAAGCGATGATAGGCCTCGATAAAGCCATAGCTCGCTGTCGCCTGCACCCAGTCCAGCAGCTCGAGATCGTTGGCCGCATAGGCGCTGCCGTCATCGGCACGACCGGTTACTGCGGCGTGACGCCGGTTCACGCCAGCGATCATCGCCTCGGCCCGCGACCGCGCGCCATAGACGGTGACCATGGCCGCCAAACCGGTGCGTTTCAGGCGCGGGGCGGGATCGGTGCGAAAGCTGGTGTGATCCCAGACGCCGGAACGCACCCGCGCCTCGGCCAGCTCCAGGATGACCGCCGCGACCCCTCCGATGAACAGCGCAATCGGGTTCTTGAAGATACGCCAGGACACGGAGTCCGCCGCGATCAGGGCCGGTTCGCCTGTTGGCTGGGAGAAATCGAGCGCAGGGACGCCGTCGGAGCGCATGAAGTCGTTGGCGAGGACCTCGACGCGGCGCTGCAACGCTCCGGGCAGGACGAAGGTGGTCATGGGGTGGGAAAGCTCGGCCGTGGCGCCGGTTCCCTCAAACGAAGGCTTTGGTGACCGCGGCGTACATAGGATTGGGCTGCCCTGAGTCATCGAACACCAGCGGCTGATCCTCGCCGTCGTCGCGCTCGCCCTGACGGAGCCAGCTGTCGGTGTCGCGCAGGCCCCAGATCGAGAAGGCGAACCTCTGACGCTCCGGCAGGGCCATGAAGGCTTCGGCCAGTTCACCGACGCGCGCGGTCTGCTGCTCGATGCGCTGTGCCCGACTGCGCAGATCGACGCGGTCCTCGCTGCGCAGGGAGGCGTCGAGCTCCGACACATGGATCGGCAAACCGAGCGAGGCGGCGTCGCGGAAGAAGTCGCGGATCTGGCCAGCGGGGATGCGGATGTCGAGGTGCGACTGGGTGCCGATGCCGCCGATGGGCGCGCCCGCCTTCATCAGCCGCTCGGCCAGCTTCAGGAAGGTCGCGCCTTTGCGGGGGGTGTTCTCAAGATTGTAGTCGTTGAGAAAGAGGACGGCGTCCGGGTCGGCGGCGCGCGCCTTGTGGAACGCGCGGATCATGTACCCGTCCTGCCCCAGCATCCGGCTCCAGTGGCAATCCCGCAATTCGGAGCCCTCGTCGGTGACCGGCTCGTTGACGACGTCCCAGCTGACCACCTGACCCCGGTAGCGACCGGCCACGGTGGCGATATAGCGATCGAAGGCCGAGGTGAACGCGGCGTGGTCGAGACCGGCGAAGGCCTGTTCTCCCTGCGCGTACCAGATCAGCGTGTGGCCGTGCAGACGCAGGCCGTGCTCCCGGGCGAAGGCGGCTATCGTGTCGGGACCGTCGAAGCGGAACCTGCCCAGCCCTTCGGCCAGGATATATT
>DASVTM010000038.1:0-6994 GCA_036387575.1 Brevundimonas sp. | reverse complement strand
AGCCGCCCGCGCTGTCTCCGGTGACGGCGATCCGCTGGGGGTCGCCGCCCAGTGACCGGGCGTTCTCGGCAACCCATGCCAACGCCCATTCGCAGTCATCGATAGCGGCGGGGAACCGGTTCTCGGGCGCGCGCCGATAGTCAACGTCGACCACGATCACGTCGCCCCGGGCGCAGTAGGCCCGGCTGACCCGTTCGTAGGACTCCGGTCCGCCCAGGACCCACCCGCCGCCGTGAATGTTCACGACGATGCCTGGTCGGCTCAGGCTGAGCCGTCGCGGCCAGTAGATGCGCAGCCGCAGGGCGCCGACCGGCGTCTTGATCCAGCGATCCTGCGCCGCCCGGACCCGCGCCATCGGCGGGCCGTAGGCATCGGACATCCATGTCATCAACTCCCGTCGCTCCGCCACCGTGGGATCCGCCGGCGCGCCGGCGAGGTCGGCCCCCATGCGGACCATCAGTGCCTGAACCTCCTCATCCAGCGTGGAGTCCGACATCAGAATGTGTACCGGACGTCCAGGCTGACCGTGCGTGGCGCGCCGTAGTAGCCGAGCTGGACGCCGGGCGAGGCGCTGAGGTCGAAGCCGTGCTCCTTATAAGCCTCATCCGTCAGGTTCTTGCCGCTGAGCAGCACCGTCCAGGCGGCGTTTCGGGGCGTGAACAGGATCGAGGCGTCGGTCAACCAATAGCCGTCCTGGGCCAACACTTCGCTGCTGGAGACGGTCAGATAGGTCTTGGAGCGATAAGAGGCTCCGCCCGACAGGGTCAGGTCGCCCAGTTCGCCCAGTGAGGCGTCATAGCTCAGACCCGCCCGACCGCTCCATTCCGGAGCATTGACCAGTTTGCGCTGGCCGCTGATATCCACGCCGCCGTCGATGTATTCGGTATACTCGCTGTGCAGATAAGCCAGATTACCGTCGAAGCGCAGGGCTTGGGACAGCTGGGCCGAGACCTCTGCCTCGAGCCCGTAGAAGTCGGCGCCGCCAGCGTTGTCGAACACCGAGGTGAAATCACCTGTTACCGGGTCGGCGGCGAAGCGGCTGAGTTGAAGGTCGGTGTATTTCTGGAAGAACGCGGCCAGGTTGACCCTGGCGCGGCCGTCGAACAGCTCGGACTTCAGTCCGCCCTCATAGCTCCAGAGGGTCTCGGGATCGAAGCTCTGGGCGGACGTGGTGATCCGGCCGTTGAAGCCGCCGCTCTTGAAACCCTGGGCCGCACTGACATACGCCAGGACGTCCTCGGAGACCTTGTAGTTCAGAGCGACGCGGGGCGTGAGCGAATCCCAGCTTTCATCCGCCTGGTAGCCGGTGAGGCCAGAGCCGAACCCTTGGCCGAACAGCCGCTCCATGTCCTCGGCCGTGGAGGCGACCGCTGGTGAAAAGTTCTCACCGCGGTTGTCGGTGGCCTTGGTTTCGTGAGTGTAGCGCAGGCCCAGCGTCAGGCTGGCGCGATCGGTCAGGTCGTAGTCGATTTGACCGTAGGCGGCGATGCTTTCGTTGTCCGACAAGCGCAGCCCGGCTGTGTTCAGCGGGAAGGGCAGGATGAAGCCAATGTCGACGAAGAAGTCCGGGGCCACAGCGCCGCCGAACGTCCAATCGTTTTCCTGAAAGTAGAACAGGCCGCCAACCGCCGAGAGACGGTCTCCATGATAGAGGATCTGGAGTTCCTGGCTGGTCTGGTCCTGGGTCTCGAAGTCGTAGATGCCGAACGACCGATCAGGGGAGGCGTCGAGATCCAGATGGGTGCGATAGTCCATCTCGCGATAGGCGCTGATGGATTTGAAGGTGAAGGGGCCTGCGTCGTAAGCAAGGGTCAACGCCACGCCCGACGTGTTCAGCTTCTCCAGATCATTGTAGGTGACATCGACCGTGTAGGGATCCGTGATCACCGGGCGTATGCCGCCGGTGTTCACGGAATAGATGGGCGTTTCGCGATGCGGTGTTCGCGAGCGGCGCGGGTCGTTTCGGGACGCATCGACCGTGAGATTGGCCGAAAAGCGATCGTTCGGCTGATAGATCAGCGTGGCGCGTCCGGCGAGAAGGTTCTTGTCGCCGTCGGTTTCGCCGTCGCCAAGATTGTCGGTGTAGCCATCGCGCCGCGAGGCGGCGACTGCGATGGAGCCGAGCAACTGGTCCGAGCCCACCGGTCCGGCCAGACGAGCGCGCAGGCGCCGCTCGCCATAGCTCCCAACCCCGCCAGCTATGTAGCCGCCGGGCGTGGCGGTCGGCTTCTGACTGGTGAACTTGACCGCTCCCCCGATGGTGTTTCGGCCATACAGGGTGCCTTGGGGGCCGCGCAGAACCTCGATCTGCTGCGGGTCGATGACGTCGAGGAACGAGCCCTGCACCCTGCCCAGATAGACGTCGTCCAGATAGACGCCGACTCCCGGATCGTTGAACGAGATCGAGTCAATCTGGCCAATACCGCGCAGGTAGATGACTGCATTGGACGCGTCGCCCACGTGAAGCGACAGGTTTGGCACCTGGGCCTGAAGGTCGCCGAGGGTCTGGGTTTGATTGCGATACAAGGTGTCGGCCGAGAAGGCCGTGACAGCCGACGGCACGTCCTGCAACCGCTCGGACTGACGGCGCGCCGTGACGATGATCTCTTCGACCTGGAAGACATTGTCCTCAGGCTGCACAGGTGCGGGGGCCGTGCTCTGGACCTGGGCGGAGGCTTGCAGGGCGAGCCCCATCGTCATGGCGATCGCTGAAGCGCCCGCCAGCATGGACCGGTGTGTCATCTCATCCTCCCGTCGCGCCTTTTGTGACGCGTTCGGCGAGCAGCTAAAGAGTCCCGGGGGCGGGCGTCGACGACCGAATCGCCGCTCGGCGGGGGACAAATTCGCTCAGGCGTGAAGTGAGACCTCGCTGGGTGAACGACGAAAGCCATTGGGGGCAACGCCGTTCCAGCGTTTGAATGCCCGCGCGAAGCTGCGGCTATCGGCATAGCCCAGTATTTCGGCGATATCGGCTATCGGGTGCAAACCCAGTAATTCCAGCCGGGCGCGCTCGTTCAACACCTCGTCACGCAGTCGACGAAAGGCGAGCCCTTCGGCAGTCAGTTGGCGCCTCAAGGTCGCCGGACTGCAGCCCAGACGGCGCGCCGCCTCGGCCTGGTCGCAAACCAGATCACTCCGAAGCACAGCCCGGACCCGGGACGGCAGGTCGGACTGGCGGGACAGCTCGGCTTCGCGCCGCTCAACGAGATGCATCAGGCGGGCGTGGACGATCGCCGCCGACGGACGCGGACCAGCGGTTAAGACAGGGGTGCAGCCGATCCCCTCGTCGTAGGCCAGGGCGAACCACGGCCGGCCCCATCGCGCTCCGCAAGGCCACACGCCCATGGCGTCCTCGACGTTAGTAAACGCCCTGCGGGTCGCTACATGCACGACAGCGGGGGTGAGATCGCTGTGAGTCAGAGCGCAAAAGCAGCTGTGTAGATGAATCAGGACGCACTCCAGCATCAGGGTCACGGCTGGCGGCGGCATATCCGAATAGGGAAAACGGGCATCGTCGATGATGTAGATCAGCAGACCGTTCATCCGGCGCACCCGGTTGTAGTCTCCCCCGTGGATGCGGTTGTAGGCCAGGGCCGTGCGGCGCATGGCGCCCTCCAGCGTCGACTCCTCGGCGGCTTGGGTCAGGACGAAATCCGTCGTGCCGCGTACCAGGGGCCGTGGTCCCAAACCGAGCGCCTCGTCCAGTGACGAGGCTGTGCGCGCCTCAGCGGCGCGGAAATATTCTCCGAGCCAAACGCCGTGCGCCTCGGCGCCGGCCGGATCAGCCCACCCGGGCAGTATGGCGCTGACTGCCGCACGCGACAGCCACAACCTTCTGGATTGCGAACCAAGATCATGCGTCACGATGCGGTGCCCCTCAGGGACATAATCGGCCAACTGACGCTAACCACAAAGCTCATTGTCAGCAGCGTGAGAATGCGTGCTGTGCGGAACAGGTCTGGTCAACGAGCCACCTACTTCCTTCAGCCGAGGCTTCTATCCGCCGGTGTTGACGGTCCCCGGGCAATACTTGCCAAGCAAGAGACGAACTGCCCGGGTAGCGCGCGCGAACCGCATGGCGCGAAGCCTGTTCTCCAAGGCCATCGCTTAGAGCGCCTATATGATCCCAACCCCGGAGCCTGAAGCAGGCCCCTTCGCGTTCTGGCTCCTTCGGCGCCGTCGTAGAGGTCGCCGCGTCTTCTGTTCGACCAAAGTCGATCTGCCGCTGGACACCAATCGCTGCCACGGTTGGAGTTGACGCCGGTGACGCGGCGACAGAACAGCCGATGAACGGCGAGATTTGGGAGGCAAATACGATGACCGATAGCGCCATGGATGCGCCCGCGATGGACAAGGCGGCGCTCGACAAGAAAGACAGGCTCGTCATTCTGGCGTCCTCAGTCGGCACCGTGATCGAGTGGTACGACTTCTATCTGTACGGCTCGCTCGCCGCGATCATCACGGCCCAGTTCTTCTCGGGCGTGAACGAGACCACCGGCTATATCTTCGCCCTGATGGCCTTCGCGGCCGGTTTTGCGGTCCGTCCGTTCGGGGCCGTCTTCTTCGGCCGTCTCGGCGACATCTGGGGCCGAAAGAACACCTTTCTGGTCACGATGATGCTGATGGGCCTGTCGACCTTCGTCGTCGGCCTGCTGCCGTCCTATGCCGCCATCGGCATCGCGGCGCCGATCATTCTGGTCGTCATGCGCCTGATCCAGGGGCTGGCCCTGGGCGGTGAGTACGGCGGCGCCGCCACCTATGTCGCGGAACACGCGCCCAAGGGCAAACGCGGCTTCTACACCTCCTTCATCCAGATCACGGCCACCGCCGGACTGGTGCTCAGCCTGCTCGTCATCCTGGGCGTCCGCCTGACGGTTGGTGAGGAAGCCTTCACCGCATGGGGCTGGAGAATTCCGTTTCTCGTCTCGATCCTGCTGCTGGGCGTGTCCCTGTGGATCCGCCTGAAGCTGGCCGAGAGCCCGTCGTTCAAACAGATGAAGGCCGAGGGCAAGGGCTCCCCTACTCCGCTGAAAGACTCGTTCCTGAAATGGCCGAACCTGAAGCTGGTGATCATCGCCCTGGTGGGCCTGACCGCCGGCCAGGCCGTGATCTGGTACACGGGCCAGTTCTACGCCCTGTTCTTCCTCGAACGGATCATGAAGGTCGACGCTACCCTGGTCTATATCCTGCTGGCCATCGCCCTGCTGCTTGCCTGCCCCTTCTTCATCTTCTGGGGCTGGCTGTCGGACAAGGTGGGGCGGAAGCCGATCATTCTGGCCGGTTGCCTGATCGCGGCGATCACCTATTTCCCGCTGTTCAACGCCCTGACCCACGCCGCCAACCCGGCGCTGGCCGCCGCCACCGAGTCCCAACCGGTGACGATCTATGCCGATCCGGCCGACTGTAACGTCCAGTTCGACCCGGTCGGGAAGACCGTCTTCAACCAGTCGTGCGACGTGGCCAAATCCTATGTCGCCAAGGCGGGCATCAACTACACCAATGTCGCGGCCCCAGCCGGGACGGTGGCCGAGGTGCGCATCGGCGACAGCGTCGTGGTCCCGAGCTTCCGGGGCGACGTCCTGCCGGCCGCCGAGTTCGCCGCGCAACGCAAGACCTGGGAAACCGGACTGGGCGCGGCGCTTGCCACGGCTGGATACCCCGCCAAGGCTGACAGCGACCAGGTCAACAAGCCCATGGTCGTCCTGATCCTGTTCATCCTCGGCTTCTACGTGACCATGGTTTACGGCCCGATCGCCGCCGCTCTGGTCGAGATGTTCCCGACCAACATCCGCTACACCTCGATGTCGCTGCCCTATCATATCGGCAACGGCTGGTTCGGCGGCTTCCTGCCGACCACCGCCTTCGCCATGGTCGCGGCGACCGGAAACATCTTCTACGGCCTCTGGTACCCGATCATCGTCGCCCTCGCGACGGTCGTGCTGGGCTTCCTGCTGGTCAAGGAAGGCAAGGACGTAGACCTCAACGCCTGACCTGAAGACGCTCCTCCCCGAGCCAGAGGCGGGTCGATCTTCGGATCGGCCCGTCTTTTTCTTGCGAGACCCTCTCGGACTTCTTGCGAGACCCAGCCCGAGCCCGTCTAGATGACGACAATGTTCGCCCTGCTGATCCTCACGCTGGTGGCCGCCTATATGGCTGTGCTGTTCGGCATCGCCGGGCGCAGCGAGCGGCTGGGTCCGCGCAAGCCCGGTGGTCGTTTCGGCCCTTGGGCCTATGCGCTCAGCCTGGCCATCTACTGCACCTCATGGACCTATTACGGCGCGGTCGGCACGGCGTCGCGGGACGGGTGGGAATACCTGCCCATCTATCTGGGGCCCATCATTGGCATCGTCGTCCTGTTTCCGATCTGGCGGCGTATCGCGGCGGCCGCCAAACGCGAGAACATCGGCTCGATCGCCGACTTCATCTCGTCGCGATACGGCAAGTCCCAGACGCTCGGCGCCGTTGTCGCCTGCGTCGCCATCTTCGGCTCCCTTCCCTATATCGCCCTGCAGCTGCAATCCCTGTCGATGGCCTGGCAGCTGGTTACGGCGGGTACGGCCGTCGCAGGGTCGGAACAGTTGACCGTCCCTATCATCGCCGTGGTGCTGGCCGGCTTCACCATCCTGTTCGGCGCCCGTCGTCCCGACCTGACCGAGCATAATCGCGGCCTGATCCAGGCCATCGCGATAGAGTCGATCGTCAAGCTCGCGGCCCTGGTTGCGGTCGCCGTATTCGCGGCGCTGCTGTGGTTCGGATCGCCAGATCCTGCCGCGGTCATCACCGCGCTTGGAGACCTCGCTGCGGCGCCGGAGATCAACGCCCGCTTCATCGCCATCACCCTGCTGGCGACGCTCGCTGTCTTCTGTCTGCCGCGCCAGTTCCACGTCGGCTTCGTCGAAGCCGCTGAGCCGGCCCACATCCGTCGCGCGCGCTGGGTCTTTCCCGTGTATCTGCTGATCACCTCGGTCGCTGTCGTGCCCCTGCTGGCGGCGGG
>DASVTM010000037.1:0-2806 GCA_036387575.1 Brevundimonas sp. | reverse complement strand
ACGCTGGACTTCGGTCACCTGACGCCGGAGCAGTCCGCCCGCTCCGGTTTCGCGGTTCGTCTGGCCGCCTACACCTTCAACAAATATCGCACGACGCTGAAGCCCGAGAAGATCGCCTCGATCAAGACGGTGCGGATCGTGACCTCCGACATCCGCGCGTCCGAAGCCGCCTATGAGCCCATGTCGGCCGTCGCCGACGCCGTGGTCTTCGCCCGTGACCTTGTCTCCGAGCCCGCCAACGTCCTGTATCCCGCCGAGTTCGGCCGTCGGGTCAAGGAACTGGAACGCCTCGGCCTCAAGGTTGAAATCCTGGGCGAAGCCGAGATGGAAAAGCTGAACATGTGGACGCTGCTCGGCGTCGGCATGGGCAGCCGTCGCGAGAGCCAACTGGCCGTCATCCACTGGAACGGCGGCGAGCCTGGCGCCCAGCCTCTGGCCTTCGTCGGCAAGGGCGTTTGTTTCGACACCGGCGGCATCTCGATCAAGCCTGCCGACGGCATGGAAGACATGAAGTGGGACATGGGCGGCGCGGCCGCCGTGGCCGGCCTGATGATGGCGCTGGCGGGTCGCAAGGCCAAGGTCAACGCGGTAGGCGTGCTGGGCCTCGTCGAGAACATGCCTGACGGCAACGCCCAACGTCCGGGCGACGTGGTCATGTCGATGTCCGGCCAGTCGGTGGAAGTGATCAATACCGACGCCGAAGGCCGTCTCGTTTTGGCCGACGCCCTCTGGTACACCCAGCAGCGCTTCCAGCCCAAGTTCATGATCGATCTGGCCACCCTGACGGGCGCCGCCATCGTCGCCGTCGGCCTCGACATCGCGCCGCTCTACGCAAACAGCGAAGAGGTCGCCGGACCGATCCTGGCCGCCGCCGAGAAGGTCGGTGAAAACTTCTGGCGCATGCCGCTGCCGCCCCAGTACGAGCAGCACATCGACTCCAAAATCGCCGACGTGAAGAACACCGGCAACGGCCGGGCCGGCGGCTCGATCACCGCCGCCCTGTTCCTGCAACGCTTCACCAACGGCGTGCCCTGGGCTCACCTCGACATCGCCCCGACCGCGTGGGTCAACAAGTCGCCGAACCCCACCGTCCCCGAAGGCGCTGTCGGCTTCGGCGTCCGCACCCTCGACCGGATGGTCGCGGATAGCTACGAGGGTTGATGTCCTTCTCCCCGCTGGAAACCAAAAGCCTGGCTTTGCGCGACTATCTTTTCGAATTGATCGAAAAGGCTGGTCAGATCGAGGACGGGTTGGATTTCCAGCGAGGGTATATCATGGGCATCCAGCATGCCTTGGAGAGTCTCCAAAACAAGTTGGAGAGCTTCGGTCTCTCTCAGGCTGAGGTGCTGTCGATAAAATGACCGACACGACCGGCCCGGAAATCTGGTTCTACCATCTGGAGCGGTCGACGCTCGATCAGGTGTTGCCGGAGCTTCTGGGCCGGACGTTGCAGCGTGGCTGGAAGGCGCTGGTGCGGGTCGCTGACGAGCGGCGGCTCGAGGATATCGATGAGCGGCTGTGGACCTGGCGCGAGGACAGCTTCCTCGCCCATGGCCGCGCCGACGAGCCTAATGCCGACCGCCAACCCATCCTGCTGACGCAATCGCTTGAGAACCCCAATGGCGCTCAGGCGCTGTTCATCATCGATGGCTCAGATCTGGGCGCCACGGAGACTTACCAGCGATGCTTCATCATTTTCGACGGACGCGACGACACGGCGCTGACCGGCGCACGGGAGCGCTGGAAGGATCTGAAGGGGCAGGGCGCCAATCTCGCCTACTGGAAGCAAACGGACGAAGGCTGGCAAAAGGCGGCGTGATCGCCGGCCTTTTGAGCACCGGTCTGCTGGCCGGCTGTTCGACCCCGGCGGCGGCTCCGACACCCGCGCCGACGGTGGTAGCCGAGGCCCAGGCGACCCAACCGGTCGGCACCCGCATGCCCCAGACCAGCGCGGATATGTGCAAGGCCAACGATCTGCAATGGCTGGTCGGACGCAACAAGTCCGAGATCCCCGTGCCCGTTGACGTCGTCAACCGTCGCGTGGTCTGCACCAGTTGCGCAGTGACTGAAGACTACTCGCCCTACCGCTTGAACATCTTCTTCAACGCCCAGACCGATGTGGTCGAACAGGTCCGCTGCGGCTGACCGCTTAAGGAGACGACATCCATGAAGACCTCAGCGCTGCTCTCGACCCTGCTGGCCTTTTCCGCCATCGCCGCCTGCGCGCCGATGGAGGGTGGATCCCCCACGCCGCCACCGTCCGCGTCACTGCCCGGCGAATGCAAGGCGGACGCCTATCGGAGCTACGTCGGCAAGAACCGCTCGGAACTGCCAGCGACGCCCGCTGGCGAAACGCGCCGCGTGGTTTGCTCGACCTGCGCCGTGACGATGGATTTCAATCCGGATCGGGTGAACATCGTCTATGACACCACCAGCAATCTGGTCACGGAAGTGAAATGCGGATGAGGGGCGCGGCGGGTCTGATCGTCGGATTCGCCATGGCCGGGTGCGCGGCGACCGCGCCCGCTCCGGCGGGGCCGACCGCGCCTCGGCAGTGTAATGCGTCGGCTGCACAATCGCTGATCGGATCCCATGTTGGCGCCGTCGATTTCGAACGCAGCGAGTATGTCCGTGTCGTCTGCACCACCTGTGCCACGACGCGCGATTACCGACCGGAACGATTAAACGTCCGGTTCGACCAGCAGACGGGCGTCATCGAGAAAGCCGATTGCGGCTGACCACTGCCGGAGCCTGACACGCGTCAGGCTCCGGGTCATCGGCCCTAGCGGGTGCGCGGCGTGTAGAG
>DASVTM010000036.1:0-5866 GCA_036387575.1 Brevundimonas sp. | reverse complement strand
GAACGTGTCGGCTGCGCTGGCTGAACTGGGGTTGCCGCACATTCGCGGATACCGACCGATGGCAAACTATCAACGGGCGCTTTTCCCGGCGCTGGAACGGTATCTTGATACTCACCCCAATGCGTGGATGCTCGGTCAAAGCATTTTTGCCCCCACGCGCGCCCGAGGCCCACAGAGCAGAGAGACGACAAACTCGAACCCGGGCTTTGCCGAGGCAAGCGAGGGCTACTCGGGCACGCTAACCCCCGAGCCCCGCGCTTCAGATATCGTCCTTCCCACCGATCCGCCGCCGTTCCTCACGCCCCGGAAACCTCGCCCTGAGGGCCTCGTTCGGCTGGTACGGAAATACGATCCCGCCAAGCGCGATAATGCCAACCGCCTGCTTGGACGGCTGGGAGAACAGCACGTCTTGGAACACGAGATCGCCCGTTTAGTCGCCGCCGATCGGATGGACCTTGCGAAGAAGGTAGAGTGGACTTCCGACGTGCATGGCGATGGCGCGGGCTATGACATTCGGAGTTTCGAACCCGACGGTTCCGACCGCTTGATTGAGGTCAAGGCCACGCGCGGTGGCCCTACCACCGACTTCTTCTTAACGCGCACAGAACGGGAAGTGTCGGAAGAACAACCCGACGCATGGCGCCTGTATCGCCTTCATACCCTCCCCATAAGCCCGCGCCTCTTCGTCTTGCCGCCTCCGCTCGAAGCGTCGGTCAGGCTGGAGGCAGAGAACTGGCGAGCGGCATTCTGATCTAGCGCGGCTTCAAAGCGGATTAGGTCGTACTTCTCCGCGAACCTCGCAACGAACTGCTGCGGTGTTTCGCCGTCGCGCCAAAAGCGCTCGGAGTCCTCGGCGCTGAGTCCAGCATCCGCTGTGTCGATGCACCAGTCGCGCTTCATCAGACGATCGACCTCCGCCACCCAGCCAGCACGTTCTTTGGAGGTTGCGCTTAAGGATGCCATCACCTGCGAGGTTGGGCGCAATCTGGGCCAGCCGCTACCAACCGAAGGTTGGTAAAACGCCCCCCCTCACCCCGAGAACCTCGCCTGATACGCTGACGGGTTCACCCCCAACTGCCGCTGAAACGCGCGGCGCAGGGTTTCCTCGTCGCGGAAGCCGCTCAGGCCGAATAGTTGTTTGACGGGTACGTCGTCAGCCTCAAGCAGACGACGGGCGGTGTCGACGCGGGCGCGCTCGACGAACAAGGCGGGGGTCATGCCCAGCTCCTGACGAAAGACGCGGGCGAAGGTGCGCTCCGACATATTGGACAGATGGGCCAGAGCGGCGACACCCAGATCGTCGCACGGGTGGTCGAGGATGTGGGCCACGGCGCGCGCCGTGCGCTTGCCCTCCGCCGCCTGAGCCACAAGCTGGGCGGAAAACTGGGCCTGTCCGCCGGGGCGCACCATGAACATCACCAGATCGCGCGCGATGGCGAGGGCGACGGCGGCGCCGAAGTCGTCGCGGACCATGGCCAGCGTCAGGTCGATGCCCGCCGTAACTCCGGCCGAGCTCCAGACCTCGCCCGCATCGGGCCTGACGTCGCGCACATAGATGGCGTCGGCGTCCAGCGACACCTGCGGGTATCGGGTGCGGAAATCGTCGAGATGGCTCCAGTGCGTCACGGCGCGGCGCCCGTCCAGCACACCGGCTTCTCCGAGCACGAAGGCCCCGGTGCAGATGGCGGTGGTGCGGCGGATTCGGCCACTGGTCCGTTTGACGAAGTCGATCAAACGGGTGTCGGAACAGGCCTCGACCGCGCCGGCGCCGCCCGCCACGATCAGGGTGTCCAGTCCATCGATGGCGGCATCGGGCACCTCATCCAGACGACGCTGAGCCTGAAGCTGGAGACCCGAAGTCGTGGTGATCGCGTCGCTTCCCTGCACTGGCGCGGAGGCGACCAGTTCGATCTCATAACCCCCGCCGGGCACGAGGGCGGCCACGCGTCCCAGAACCTCAAGAGGTCCCACGACGTCCAGTATCTGGGACCGGGGAAAGGCGATCATCATCACGCGCCGGACGGCGGGCGTGGTCGAACCTGCGGATGACTGGGCGCGCGCGCTGATGAAAGCCGGAGTGGAAAGCGTCATCCGACCGCTTTGCGCCCTGACGCCGTTCGCGAAAAGGACCTTCAACCCTCGGATTCCGCCATCGCGTGGGGGATCTTCGCATTGGCCGTTTCCGAGGGGCGCTTGTCCTTGTGACGAGACCGTCCGGGTCTGACCCTCCGCAGGTCTCATTGGAACCCCATCATGAAGCCTTCAGTTCGCCTTCTCGCCGCCGTCACCTTTATGGCCGCAGCTTCGCCCGTCTGGGCCCAACAGGCGCCCGCCGTCCCGGCGCCTGCAGGGACGTCTTCTGACCAAGGCGGAACCGGTCGGACGCGGCCTGTCGTGGCCGTCTTCGGTGACAATGTCGGATCGGAAGCGGTCGACTTCCTCACGCCGTACGGCGTCCTCTCCAGCTCCGGCGTGGCCGAGGTCGTGGCGGTATCGCTCGAAGCCGGGCCGGTGCATCTTCAGCCCGCGCTGACCATCGAGGCCGATGAAACGGTCGCCAGTTTTGACGCCCGCTTTCCGCAAGGCGCTGATTTCGTGATCGTTCCCGCAATCTCACGGCGCAATGATCCGGCCGTGATCGCCTGGTTGCAGCAACAGGCGGCCAAGGGGGCGACGCTGGTTTCTATCTGCGACGGGGCATGGACCCTGGCTGCGACCGGACTGCTGGACGGTCACCGGGCCACGGCCCACTGGGCCTCGATCAAGGGACTGAAGAAGGCCTATCCGCAGGTCGACTGGGTGCGCGACCAACGCTGGGTGCATGATGGAAAAGTGCAGTCGACGACCGGAGTGTCGGCCGCCCTCCCTGCGTCTCTCGCCCTCGTGGAACAGATCGGCGGCCGTGGCGCGGCCGAACGCACCGCCCGGCTCTATGGCGCCGACGGCTGGTCAGCGGCCTATGACAGCAGCCCGTTTCGCCTGACTGCAGGCGTGGCCTCTACCGCCGTCTGGAACATGGTCGCGGTCTGGGGACATGAGAAAGTGGGCGTTCGGGTCGTCCCCGGGGTCGACGAGGCCGTACTGGCGCTGACGATGGATCCACTGGCGCGGACCTATCGGACGCAGGCCGTGACCGTCGCCGCGACGGCCCTGCCGGTGCCCACCGCGCATGGGCTGACGATCATCCCGGATCAAAGCGAAGCAGAGACCTCGCCTCGCATGACCTTCGTCGTCCCGTCGGCGACAGCGCCGATGGACTCCGCGCTGGCATGGATTGGCGCCCGCTACGGCAAGGGGACGCGTCGTCTGGTCGAACTGGAACTGGAGGCGCCGTCGCAGTGAAGCACGGCTGCTCCGGCGCATGGCCCGTCACCCGTCCACCTCCCCCGGCGCCGGCAACGGCTCCTGCGGGCGGCCGGACGGCGTCGGGCTGCGGGGCTTCAGACCGTCGCGGACCACATGCAGGAAACGATCGGGCGCGGTGCGCTCCCAATCGTAAACCCGATCAGACGGCGAGCCGCCCCGCCGGTATCTTCAGGGTCGCGACCAGACCGTCGGGGGCCCAGTCGTAGGTGACCGACCCGGCAAAATGGTGCGTCATGATCCGTTTCAGCAACTGACTGCCGAAGCCCTTGGACGGGACGGGCGGCACGACCCTCGGCCCGCCGCGCTCGGTCCAGACAAGGACCGCGGCGCCGTCGTCGACCAGACAGGCGACGTCGAGCAGACCCGTATCGACCGACAAGGCGCCGTGCTTGACCGAGTTGGTGGCCAGTTCATGCAGCACCAGCGCCAGATTGGTCGCGGCGCTCTCGCCGATCGCCATGCGCGGCACCGAGACGCGGATACGCCCGCTGAAGGCGCCGAGGTCGTCATAGGGCGTCAACAGGACCGACAGCAGATCGCCCAGAAGGGCGGCGGTCTCGATCTCGCCGGGGACGGGGCGCACCAGATCGTGGGCCCGGCCCAGAGCCGTCAGGCGGTGCGTCAGCTCGCGCGCCATGTCCTCTTTGGTTTCCGCCGAGCGGGACGTCATGGTGGTCAGGGCGCCGGCGATGGCGATCAGGTTCTTGACCCGGTGGCTCATTTCTCCGGCCAGCAGTTCATGGGCCTCCTCGGCCTGTTTGCGGCCCGTCACGTCCAGAAAGACGCCAAACATGACACGACCGACGATACCCTCGTCGTCGCCGCGGCCACGCGCTGAAATCCAGCGCACCTCGTCTTTGACGATAATGCGGAAGTCGATCTCATAAGGGCCGACGATCCCCCGCGTGGCATTGAAGGCGACGCGGACGCGATCCCGATCGGCGGGGTGGATGTTGGCCGACAGGTCCTCGAAGGTGACGCTCTGGTCCTTGGCCACCGCCCACAGGTCGTAGCCGATGTCGTCCATCGTCAGCCCGTCGCTGTCCACGTTCCAGGCCCACAGGGCGATGCCCGCCGCCGCGATACCGAGGCGCAGGTGTTTTTCGTCCCAAACAGGCAAGTCCCGGCGGACATCGGACGTCGAGCTCATATTGAAACGTCCTTCTCGGAGGCGGGGCCGGAAAGCAGAGCCCTATTCCCGCTCGAACGGCAAGCTGAACTGTGCATCTCCCGGGCGCTCAATCGTCGTCCATCTTCAGCGCCGCGATGAAGGCTTCCTGCGGGATCTCGACCTTGCCGAACTGACGCATCTTCTTCTTGCCGGCCTTCTGCTTCTCCAGCAGCTTCTTCTTGCGGGTCGCGTCGCCGCCGTAGCATTTGCTGGTCACGTCCTTCCGCAACGCGCGCACCGTCTCGCGCGCGATGATCTTGCCGCCGATGGCGGCCTGGATCGGGATGACGAACATGTGGGGCGGGATCAGCTCCTTCATCTTCTCGACCATGCCCCGGCCGCGCGTCTCGGCGCGGGCGCGGTGGACCAGCATCGACAGGGCGTCGACGGGCTCGGCGTTGACGAGGATGCTCATCTTGACCAGATCGCCGACCTTGTAGTCGGTCAGCTCATAGTCGAACGAGGCATAGCCCTTGGAGATGGATTTGAGCCGGTCGTAGAAGTCGAACACGACCTCGTTCAGCGGCAGCTCATAGACCACCAGCGCGCGCGAACCGACGTAGGACAGCTCGACCTGCGAGCCGCGACGGTCCTGACACAGCTTGATGACGCCGCCGAGGAACTCGTCGGGGGTCAGGATGGTGGCCTTGATCCACGGCTCGGAGATGGTCTCGATCGCCATCACGTCGGGCAGGTCGGCCGGGTTGTGCAGGTCGATCTCGGCACCGTCGCGCAGCTGGATCTTGTAGACCACCGAGGGGGCGGTCGCGATCAGGTCGAGGTTGAACTCGCGGCTGAGGCGCTCCTGAATGATCTCCAGATGCAGCAGGCCGAGGAAGCCGCAGCGGAAGCCGAAGCCCAGCGCGGCCGAGGACTCCATCTCGAAGGTGAAGGAGGCGTCGTTCAGGCGCAGGCGGCCGATGGCGGCGCGCAGGTCCTCGAAATCGGCGGCGTCGACCGGGAACAGGCCGCAGAAGACCACCGACTGGACCTGTTTGAAGCCCTTGAGCGCCGTGGTCGTGGGTTTGCGTTCGTCAGTGATAGTGTCGCCGACGGCGGCGTCCGCGACTTCCTTGATCTGGGCGGTGATGAAGCCGACCTCGCCGGGGCCGAGCTGGTCCACCGGCGTGTTCTTGGGCAGGAAGACGCCGACGCGGTCGATCAGGTGGGTCGAGCCGTTCTGCATCATCTTGACGCGCATCCCGGCCTTCAGCACGCCGTCGAACACCCGCACCAGCACCACGACGCCCAGATAGGGGTCGTACCAGGCGTCGACCAGCAGGGCCTTCAGCGGCGCGTTGGCGTCGCCCTTGGGCGCGGGCAGGCGGG
>DASVTM010000035.1:0-12740 GCA_036387575.1 Brevundimonas sp. | reverse complement strand
GCATGCAAATGCCCGACGGCAACTAGCCTTCAGTCCTGAACGGGGGTCTTCAACGGTTCGCCTGCGAAGACCGCCGACAGGTTCTGCAGCAGCAGCATCAGCATGCCCTGTACTGCTTCGGTCGTCGCTCCGGCGGTGTGGGGCGTCAGCACCGTATTCGGAACGTCCGCCCAGATCGCTGGATCGACCGGCTCCTCGGTGAAGACATCCAGCGCGGCCTGGCCCAGCGCTCCTGATTTCAAGGCCGCGATCACGGCGTCTTCGTCGAGCACCTGACCGCGCGAGACATTGACCAACAAACCAGACGGGCCGAGCGCCTCGATGACCTCCCTCGAGATCAGGCCGATGTTGTCGTCGTCGGCCCGGCAAGCGACGACGAGGATGTCGCTATCCTTAGCCAGTTCCAGCAGCGACGCAGCGCGAGGCCAGTCGGCGGGCTTGTTTCGCGGACCCCACCAGCGAACCGACATCCGCATCGCCTCGGCACGAGCCGCGATCGCCTGACCGATCAGGCCGAGACCGACGATCCCGACCTTCTGGTCCTTCAATGACGGCGTGAGTATTCGGGTCTCTGGCGTCCAGCTCCCGGCCCGCAGGGCGCGGTCCCCGGCGACGATCTGGCGTCGTGCGGCGATGATCAGGCCGATCGCGTGGTCGGCGACATCCTCGTGATTGACCCCCGGCGCGTGGGTGACCGGCAGGCCCCGCGCCCGACACCACTCCACATCGATCCGGTCATAGCCCGAGGTGAAACAGGCGATCAGCTTGAGGTTCGGCAGCCGTTCGATCAGCGCCTTGTCGAGCTCGAACTCGCCAGCGACGATGATGGCCTCGATGCACGCCTCGACCTCGGTCGGAGGCCCTTCCCAGATGCGATAGACGTCGTAGGCGCGCTCCAGGAACGGCGTCAGCTGTCCCAGATGGCGCTGCATGATCAGAACGGCGGGACGCGTGGTCATGGAACCAGACTACGCCGACCGGCTTCGGGCGTCATCCCAAACGAAAACGACCTCCCGCAGGGGAGGTCGTTGACTGCGCAATCTGCCGTAGGCTTAGCGACCGAACTTCTGGAACTTGATCCGGTGGGGGATCAGGGCATCGGTGCCAAGGCGGCGCTTCTTGTCTTCTTCGTAGGCTTCGAAGTTGCCCTCGAACCATTCGACGTGGCTGTCGCCTTCGAAGGCGAGGATGTGGGTGGCCAGACGGTCAAGGAACCAGCGGTCGTGGGAGATGACCACGGCGCAGCCCGCGAAATCCTCCAGAGCCTCCTCGAGGTTCTGCAGCGTCTCGATGTCCAGGTCGTTGGTCGGTTCATCGAGCAGGATCAGGTTGCCGCCGGTCGCCAGCGTCTTGGCGAGGTGGACGCGGTTGCGCTCACCACCGGACAACTGACCGACCTTCTTCTGCTGATCGCCGCCCTTGAAGTTGAACGAGCCGACATAGGCGCGGGTGTTGATCTCGCGCTTGCCGACCATCATCACGTCGGTGCCGCCCGAGATCTCTTCCCAGATCGTCTTGTTGGGATCGAGCGAGTCGCGCGACTGGTCGACGTAGGCCAGCTTGACCGTTTCACCGACGCGGATTGTGCCGCCGTCGGGCGTTTCCTGGCCGGTGATCATGCGGAACATGGTCGACTTGCCGGCGCCGTTGGGGCCGATGACGCCGACGATGCCGTTGGGCGGCAGCTTGAAGGTCAGGTTGTCGAACAGCAGCTTCTCGCCATACGACTTCTGCAGGCCTTCGACCTCCAGCACGACGTTGCCGAGGCGCGGTCCGGGCGGGATCTGGATCACGGCATGGGTCTGGGCGCCGCGCTGTTGGTCCTGCTCGTCGACCATCCGCTCATAGGCGGCCAGACGGGCCTTGGACTTGGCCTGACGGGCCTTGGCGCCCGAACGGACCCATTCCAGTTCGCGGGTAAGGGCGCGCTGGCGAGCTTCGGATTCCGAGTTCTCCTGCACGACGCGCTTCTGCTTCTGCTCCAGCCAGCTGGAGTAGTTGCCTTCGTAGGGGATGCCCTTGCCGCGATCGAGCTCAAGCGTCCACTTGGTCACGAGGTCGAGGAAGTAACGGTCATGGGTCACCAGGATGACGCAGCCGGGGAAGGCTTCGAGGTGGTGCTGCAACCAGGCGACGGATTCGGCGTCGAGGTGGTTGGTCGGTTCGTCGAGCAGCAGCATGTCGGGCTTGGACAGCAGCAGGCGGGCCAGAGCCACACGGCGCTTTTCACCACCGGACAGGTTCTCGGTCGACCAGTCGTCAGGCGGACAGCGCAGGGCGTCCATGGCCATTTCGATGCGGCTGTCGATGTCCCAGACGTCACCGGCGTCGATCTTCTCCTGGAGCTTGGTCATCTCCTCCATGAGTTCGTCGGTGTATTCTTCCGCCATCTCACCGGCGATCGCGTTGAAGCGGTTGACCCACTGCTTCTCTTCGCACCAGGCCTCGACGTTCTCGCGGACGTTCAGGCTGTCGTCGAGCTGGGGCTCCTGCTCCAGATAGCCGCGCTTGATGCCGTCGGCGGCCTTGGCCTCGCCCGAGAACTCGGGGTCGATGCCGGCCATGATCTTCAGCAGGGTCGATTTACCCGAACCGTTGACGCCAACGACTCCGATCTTGGCGTCGTTGTAGAAGCTCAGCCAGATGTTCTCGAAGATCTTCTTGCCGCCGGGAAAGGCCTTGGTGAGGCCCTGCATCTGGAAAATATATTGCTGCGCCATGAGTTGCGGTGCGCCCTGTCGTCTGAACGGATTGGGAGGTAGGCGCGGGATGTAGCGATCCCGGCGCCGGGTGGCAAATGAACTACCCGACGGGGAGGGCGGTTTGATGGCGAGTGACCGTTCGGGTCCAGTGTATCCATTCCGGGAAAAAATCGATGACCTCAGGATCGGTTACGTGCGCCGACCGGTGTGGGCGCACGCAATTCCTGGAGAAGACGCCTCCTCCCGGAGAGTGTTTCATGCTGACAATGTCAAAGACCGTGGGCTCTGGACGACCAAAGGAAGTCCGGACTCATATTCTAGCTCAGCCTCGGAGCATGGTGCGTCGATTTCGACCGGCCCTTTATCCCGGGGTCGAGAGTCTCCCTTCCGGGGGTCGGATGTCTCCACAATATCAGGGTCGAGAGTCTCCGGCGACGAACCGCCCTTGCGGGGCCAGATCGCCGCCGGAAACCCGCCGCATCAGGCGTTCGAGCCACCGTCGACGACGATGCTCGTGCCCGTGATGTATTTCGCTTCCGATCCGGCGAGGAAGGCGACGGCTTCGGCGATGTCGCGGGTTTCACCGTAGTGGCCCAGTGCAACGGAGGCCCGGACACCGTCCGCATGGTCGCCGTCAGCGGGGTTCATGTCTGTGTCGATCGGGCCGGGCTTGACCAGATTGACCGTGATCTGACGCGAGCCGAGTTCACGAGCCAGTCCACGGTTGAAGCTTTCCAGCGCCGACTTGGTCGCCGAATAGATTGTCACACCGGGGAAAGAGACGCGGTCACCGAGGCACGAACCGATCGAGATGATCCGGCCGCCGTCAGGAATGTGAGCCAAGGCTGCCTGGGTGGTCAGGAAGACGCCGCGGACGTTGACGTTCAGCAGATGGTCGATGTCTTCGAGCGACTCGTCGGCCACCAGTCCACCACTACCACCGACGCCAGCGTTGTTGATCAAGATGTCGAGACCACCAAGTTCAGCTACGGTCTGTGCTACGGCATCCTTCACAGCCTGCGGGCTGGCGGCGTCCGCTTGAATGGCAACAGCCCTGCGACCCAGAGCGCGGATTTCGACCGCGAGAGCTTCGGCCTTTTCAGCGGACTTTTCATAGGTGATGGCGACGTCAGCGCCATCTTCGGCGAGCTTCAGGGCGATGGCTGCGCCGATGCCGCGTGCTGCGCCGGTGACGAGGGCGCGTTTGCCGGCAAGGCGGAGAGGGGAGGTCATTCTGGGTAATCCTTCGAGTTCTGCCAGATCTGTATCGATTGGCACAGAACTAACTGGGAGGCTTGCCGTCCCGGCGCAAGGGATTATGTATCGATCAGCAAAGAAGAGGTCCGAATGTCGCTGTCATCCGACGCGGCTCCCGTCGTCAGCCGGGGCCGCCCCCGCAGTTTTGATCGTCAGGTCGCGCTCGATCAGGCGATGCATGTGTTCTGGAAGAAGGGCTTTGGCGGCGCTTCTATGAGCGACCTGACGGCGGCCATGGGCATCGCGTCGCCCAGCCTCTATGCGGCCTTCGGGTCCAAGGAAGGCCTCTATCGCGAAGCCATCGAACATTACGTCGTGCTCCACGCGGATGAGTTCTGGGGCGTGATGAACGCGCCGACCGCGCGCGAAAGCATTGAAGGTCTGTTGCGGAATGCCGCGCGCGCCTTCACCGAATGCGATGCGGCAAGCGGTTGTCTGGTGATGCAGACGGCCGCAGAAACTGGAGACTTATCGGCCGATCTGGAAGCCAGCCTCTGTGATCTCCGCGCGAGCGGCGCCGCGCAATTCGCCGAGCGCTTACGACGTGGGATCGCGGAAGGTGATGTTGCCGCCGGGACGAACGTCAGGGGCGTCGCCGACTTCTACGCCACCATCCATAAAGGCATGAGCCTCAGCGCCAAGGGCGGGGCTGGACGGGAAGAGCTGGATTCGGTGGTGACCTCGGCGATGGCGGCGTGGGACCCACTCACTGGCGGGTGATCACCAGCGGAAGGCCAGCTTTCCGATCAAGGCGCCGGCTGCGGCAACGATAGCCATCCCGAGCGTGTACCAGAGGGCCACGAAGGCGGCGGCGTGCTCGTGGCAATGCAGTCCGTAGAGGGTTGTCGCCATACCTGCGGTCAGGAGACCCGCCGCCGCGCCGGCCAGCATGGGGCGGGTGGGCGCGAAGGCTCGCGCGGCCCAGAAGATGAAGGGCGCGGCGACGAGGCTGAGCAAGGCGATGGTGGGCGCACAGGCGTGAGCGCTCTCGCCCATCATGGCGGGCATCCGCTCGGGCATGGGCATCGCGATCAGTTGGAGCAGGGCCAAGCCCAGGGCCAGCGCCAGAACTGCGGCCAGCAGGATCAATGGTGCGCGAGGACTGGCCCCGGGACGGCCCAATCGTTCCAGCAGCCAGAAGCCGACGCCTGCCATCAAGACGGAATAGGCGGCTTTGGCCCAGAACACCGGACCGCGCATCGCCAGCATCAGGTCGTCGCGATAGCCGAGCCAAAGACCGACTGTGATCAACACCACCAAGGCGGCGGGGATCATCGCCAACATCAGTCGCCGGTCGAGTTGCTGCGTCGGCGGCAGATCGAGGGACAGGGCCTGGATCAGGTCGTCAGTCTTCATCGACGGACTCCGTCGCGGGCGCGGGCGCGAACTTCGCGTTGAGCGATTTCAGGCTGCGGTGAATCGCGACCTTGGCGGCGGTCAGCGTGTAACCGTGGCGTTCTGCGGCCTCGGCGACGGAGAGGCCTTTCAGACGCACATCCTCGATTAGCTTGCGTTGGCGAGCAGGCAGCACGGACAGGCACCGGCTTAAATCCGCTCTGGTCGCGCCGTCCTCGACGGTGTGTTCCGCGAACAGGGCCGAGGCCTCTTCCAGCGGATGGGTGGGGCGACGGCCTTGGCGGCGCAGATGGTCGATCAGCTTGTGACGCGCGATCGCATAGGCCCAGCCGGTGAAGGGCTGAGCCGGATCCCATGTGCCGCGCTTGGCGTGGATGGCGATCAGGGTTTCCTGCACGAGATCCTCAGCATCGGCACCGCCATCGAACAGGCGGGTCCGGAAATACGGCCGCAGATGCGCGCCCATATCGGTCAGCAGTTCGCGCCAGGCCACGGCGTCGCCGTCGAGACCCCGGAGCATCAGCGCTTTCAGATGGGCTTCACGATCCGTCACGGTCGGGGATGTCTTCGTCCGTTGCGTGGGGAAGGTTACACGGCCTGCAGCATGACGCCATCTAGGCCTTGGAAACTCAGGCGTAGTTGAAGCTGATCGAGATGCGTTCGGCCTTGGCGGCGTTCGGCGGCACCTCATGGCGCAACCAGCTTTCCCACATCAGCACGGTGCCGGCCTGTGGCGCCAGATAGACGAAGGGCTTCTCGGCGTCGGGTGCGTCGGCGACGACGCCGGGGCGGGCCATCATCATCGGCAGGCGGGGGTCCTCCAGCTTCAGCGCCGAGGCGCCGTCCGGGACCTCGATATAGACTGTGCCGGACAGGAAGGCGTGGGGGTGGATATGGCCGGAGTGGCCGCCGCCGGGCTTCAGAATATTGACCCAGAGATTGTCGAGACGGGGTTTCCTCGCGAGGTCGAAATTCAGCCCTTTGGCATAGGCGAGGGCGTGGCGGTCCAGAAGTCGCTTCAGCTCTGCGAACTCGGGAATCCGGTTGGGCAGGTCGTTGAGCGAGCCATACGACGTGTAGCCGCGATAGCCGTGTGACTTGCACCAGGCGCGGCCGGCGCCGTCCTCGTAGGCCAGCATACGGCAGGCTTCGGCCAGTTCGGAGTTGAATACGTCGAAGTTCGGCGTTGGAGCGAGGGAGGCCTCATAGACCTGGGTGACGAAGAGGGGGCGAAGGGTCATCGGGGTTCTCTAGCGAGCACGCGCACGCCCGTCACCTTATCAACCCATAAGCAGCCCAAGTGTTGACCCCGTGGCCGTCCCGTGGTCCGTGCCGCGTCCCATGTTGAGCCCCGCAACCCGTACCGCCACCAAAGACCTCCTAGGCCTCGCCTGGCCGGTGATCCTGGCGCGTCTGGGCATCATGACCATGGGTCTGACGGACGTTATCGTGGTGGGTAACTATTCGGCGCGTGAGCTGGCGTTCAGCTCTCTTGCGCTCGCCCCCATGAGCATCGTCGTGACCACTGCGGTGGGCCTTATGATGGGCGTGCAGGTGATGACCGCGCGCTTCCTCGGAGAAGGACGGCGACAGGAAGTTGGCGCTGTCTTCAGGCGCGGGGTGTCCTACTCGCTGCAACTCGGCGTCGGCGCCATGCTGGTTTTGCTGCTGCTCGGGCCGCTGGGGCTGAAGCATGCCGGTCTGGCCGATGGTCTGGGGGAGGGGGCGTCGCCGGCGCTGCGCGTCTTCGCCCTGTCGATGCCCGGCTATCTGGTCAGCGTCGCGGCGCAGTTCTTCCTCGAGGCCCTGCACAAGCCCAAGCCGGGTATGTGGGCCATGTGGGTCGCCAACGGTATCAATCTCGCGCTCAACCTGTTGCTAGTGCCGGACATTCTGGGGCTGGGCGTGCACGGCGCCGAGGCCTCGGCGTGGGCGACCTTCGCGGCGCGGACATCGCTGGCGGTGTTCCTGATTTTCTACATCATCCGCCTGCCAGAGGCGCGAGAGCTGGGTGTGTTCCTGAAGCCCAACCGTGATCCGCTGGCCGAACGCGAGCAGCGCAAGGTGGGCTATGGCGCAGGGTCCAGCTATTTCATCGAGGTCGGGGCCTTCGCCGCCATGACCTTCATCGCCGGCCAGCTTGGCGCGATCGAAACCTCGGCCTGGGCCATTGTGCTCAATGTCTCGGCCATCGTCTTTATGGTCCCGATGGGGCTGTCGGCGGCGACGGCGGTACTGGTCGGTCGAGCGTATGGCGCGCGCGACGGACGCGGCGTGCTGCGAGCCGGGATGGTCGGGATCGGCGTCGTCACGGTCATGACGGTGATCGTGGCGCTAGGGCTGTGGGCGTTCGCGCCGGTGGTGGCCAGCGCCTACAACCGCGATCCGCTGCTGCTGGCGGTGGTGGCCCCGGCGCTGGTGCTGGCGACATTGTTCTTCGTCGCCGACGGAATTCAGGTCGTTTCGGCCTCGGCCAACCGGGCGGCGGGCGACGTCTGGTGGCCGACCATCATGCATTTCGGCGCCTATACGCTGGTGATGATGCCGGTGGGCTGGGTTCTGGCTCACAGTCTGGGCGTCGACGGTCTGGTCTGGGCAGTGATCGTCGCCAGCCTTGTGTCCTCGGTTCTGTTGACCGGACGGTTCGTCAGAGTGGCGAGGCGGCTGCCGCAAGGGTGACGGGGAGCCATCCGGTGTCTATATCCACCGCTCTCAAGCTTACTGGATTCCCATGGCCCGCATCCTGATTACCTCGGCCCTGCCGTACATCAACGGCATCAAGCATCTGGGGAATCTCGCGGGCTCGATGCTTCCGGCCGACGTCTGGGCGCGGTTCAAGCGCGGGCAGGGCCATGAGGTGCTGTATATCTGCGCCACCGACGAGCATGGCACCCCGGCCGAGCTGGCCGCAGCCGCCGCCGGTCAGGACGTCCGCACCTATTGCGACGAACAGCATCAGATCCAGAAGTCTGCGGGCGAGGCGTTCGGCCTGTCCTACGATCATTTCGGCCGGTCCTCGAACCCACCGAACCATCGCCTGACCCAGCATTTCGCCGAGGCGCTGGAGCGGAACGGCCTGATTGAGGAACGCGTCGACCGGATGATCTATTCGATCGACGACGCGCGCTTCCTGCCGGACCGCTACGTCGAGGGGACGTGTCCGCACTGCGCCTATCCCAAGGCGCGCGGGGACCAGTGTGACAACTGCGGCCGGTTGCTGGATCCTATCGACCTGATCGATCCCTATTCGTCGGTCTCGGGATCGAAGAACCTCGAGGTGCGCGACACACGCCACCTCTATCTGCTGCAGACGAAGCTGGAACAGCCGATCCGCGACTGGATCGCGTCGAAGACCGACTGGCAGACGCTGGCGAAATCGATCGCCTACAAGCACCTCGACGAAGGGCTGATCGATCGCGGCATCACGCGCGACCTCGCCTGGGGCATCCCGGTGGTCAAGGACGGCTTTCCGCGCCCGGGCATGGAGGACAAGGTCTTCTACGTCTGGTTCGACGCCCCCATCGAATACATCGGCGCGACGCAGGAATGGGCCGAGAAGAACGGCACGACCTGGCGCGACTGGTGGCGTCTGGACGAAGGGGCCGAGGACGTCCGCTACGTCCAGTTCATGGGCAAGGACAACGTCGCCTTCCACACCGTCAGCTTCCCCGCGACCATCCTCGGCTCGGGCGAGCCGTGGAAGACCGTCGACACGCTGAAGGCCTTCAACTGGCTGAACTGGTACGGCGGCAAATTCTCGACCTCGCAAAAGCGCGGCGTCTTCATGGATCAGGCGCTTGAGCTGCTGCCCGCCGACTACTGGCGCTGGCACCTGACGGCCTATGGTCCCGAAGGCTCGGACGCGGCCTTCACCTGGGAGCAGTTCCAGTCGACGACGAACAAGGATCTGGCCGATGTGCTGGGCAATTTCGTCAACCGGATCGTCAAGTTCACGGAATCGAAGTTCGGCGGCGTCGTGCCCGCGGGCGGCGAGGCTGGGCCGGTCGAAGCAAAGTTGATCGAGGACGTCGAGGCGGGCATCGCCGAAGCCACCGCCGCCTTCGAGGCGATGGAGTTCCGCAAGGCGGCTCAGGCCCTGCGCGCCGTCTGGGTGCTGGGTAACGAGTACCTGCAGGTCGCCGCGCCGTGGACCGCGTTCAAGACGGATCCGGTTCAGGCGGCTGTGGGCGTTCGCACCGGCCTCAATCTGGTGGCCCTGTTCGCCCGTTTGGCCGCACCGGTCATGCCGTTCTCGGCGGTGAAGATCGCCGCCAGCGTCGGCGCGAGCGACCTGAGATGGCCGGCGCCGGGAGAGGACTTCCTGAACGCCTTGCCGCTCGGCCAGCCCGTGCAGGCCGCCGAGGTTCTGTTCAAGAAGATCGAGGACGCTCAGGTGGTCGAGTGGACGGAGCGCTTCGGCGGGTCCGAGTGACGACAGGCGAGCCTCAGGTATGGACGCCCGGATCCGGTCTGGCGGCGCAAGCGCCAGACCGGATCGATGCGGCGCGAGACCGGCTGGCGCGGACTGGACGGACGCAATTGCATTACCTTCTGGACGATCGATACGCTCGCCATCTGAAGTCCGAGGCCGAAGCCGTCGATTACAACGTGGTGACCCTTCGCGGCACGGGGCATGTCGACTTGCCGGCGGCGTGGCTCGCCTCGCTTGAGCCTCGACATAAGGAGGGCCTCGGTCAGGCGATCCAGGCTCATGCCACCGGGCAGTTCCAATACCTGTACGATAATCACCCGATCTATGACCTGAACGCAGCGGGTCGGGCGGCGCCGGTCTGGTCAGATTTGGTGTCGTTTCTGAGTGGGGCGCCGTTTCTGAACCTGATGCGCGAAGTGACCGGCGAGCCAAGGATCGCTCAGGCGGATGCTCAGCTCACGCGATTTCGCCCCGGCCACTTCCTGACCACCCACGACGACCATGCCGAGGGCAAGAGCCGCTACTTTGCCTATGTGCTGGGTCTGAGCGAAGGCTGGAGGATCGATTGGGGCGGCCTGCTCGCGTTTCATGATGCCGAGGGCAATGTCGCCGAAGCGTTCACGCCCCGGTTCAACACCTTGAACCTGCTGAAGGTGCCGCAGCCGCACTCTGTGACGCAAGTCGCCCTGTCGGCCGGGGCGAACAGGATATCGATTACCGGCTGGCTGCGCGGAGCCGGCTAGGGGCGTCAGTCCTACCGTTGATCAGTGACCACGATGCCGATCAGCTCAGGGAGCCGTCTCGGCCGCAGTCGCCTCGGGCTGCTTCATCCCACGCAAATACTCCTCCGCTTCCTCCTCGTTGATGTCGAGGAAGGCGGGGGCGGAGGCGTTGAACTCATCCATGTTGCCGGTGCGGACCACGACCGAACGGCCGCCGTCCCAGATCATGCGACCGGCGACCAGCAGGACGATGACCAGACCGACATAGCCGATCCAGCGGAAGCGGTTCAGCAGGCGGGCGATGTAGGTGGCGGCGAGGCCCATCAGGGCGATGGAGATGATCAACCCACCGGCGAGGATCCACGGATGCTCATGCGCAGCGCCGGCGACGGCGAGGACGTTGTCGAGCGACATGGTCACGTCGGCGATCAGGATCTGCAGCAGGGCCGCACCGAAGGTCTTGCGCTTCAGGCCCAGTTCCTCGGGGGAAGGGCCGGTGCCGTGCTCGATCGAGGCGGCGAGTTCCAGTTCACGCTGGGCTTCGGCCTGATCGTGGGTGGCGGCCTCGCGCAGCTCGCGCCACATCTTCCAGCACACCCACAGCAGCAGGACGCCGCCCGCCAGCAGCAGGCCGACGACAGCCATCAGTTGCACGGTGACCAGGGCGAAGACGATCCTCAACACCACCGCAAAGCCGAGGCCAACGAGGATCGCCTTGCGGCGTTGTTCCTGCGGCAGGGCGGCGGCGGCCAGTCCCACGGCGACGGCGTTGTCACCGGCCAGGACGAGGTCAATCATCAGCACCTGCCCGAGGGCGGCGAGCTGGCTGAGAAGAAGGGGCGTGAAGAGGGATTCCATAAGCGGTCTCTAGCGGCGAGACAGTGCTACGTGAACCCCTCTCTGTCAGGCCTTGGCTTGCTTTTGTGTCGCCACATAAAGCGCCACCGCAGCCGCGTTCGATACGTTCAGGCTTTCGAAGCCGCCCGGCATCGGGATCTTGGCCAGCACGTCACAGTGTTCGGCGACCAGACGGCGGATACCTTCGCCCTCCGACCCCATGACCAACACCGTCGGGCGGGCATCGAGAACGCTTTCCAACGTCTCTTCCGAGTTCCCGTCGAGGCCGACCGCGCGCCAGCCCAGATCGGCCAGAGTTTCGAGCGCCCGGCTGAGGTTCGTTACGCGAGCACAGGGCAGGCGTTCCGTGGCGCCGGCCGAGGCCTTGGCCAGAGCGCCGGCGAGGGCGGGCGAGTGCCGGTCCTGCACGACGATGCCGCGCGCCCCGAAGGCGAGGGCCGAACGGAAGATGGCGCCCACGTTTTGGGGATCGGTCAACTGATCCAGCATGACGATGATCCCCTCTGCGGGATCCGCGAGCTCATCGAGAGGAACGCCGTCCAGCGGCGTCACCTTGAAGGCCAGGCCCTGATGGACGGCGCCGACAGGCAGCATCCGTTCCAGAAGCTGGGAATCGATGACCTCGATCGTGTGACCGTGATTCAGTTTGTCACGCTCAAGCTCGGCTGCCCGATCTTCGGTCGCGAGCAGGCGACCCATGCCTTTTCGGGCCGGATTCGCCAGTGCGGCGAGCACCGGGTGACGGCCCCAGACGAAATTGTCCGCGCCTTCCTTGGCCCGGGCTGGAGCCCGGGGTGTTGAATCGGCGAAGCTTTTCGCCGGGGGATTGGGATTCCAGCCCCCTTTGCGTGGCCCGTCGGACCCCGCTGCAGGCCTGTTTCCGGAATCAGGTTTTTTGCCTGCTTTCCGATCGTTGCGTTCTGGATTTCTCGACACTATAAGACGCCCTCCGATTTGGAGCCCTAGGGCTTTCGGGTCTGGCGCCCCCTCTATCTCAGGCGTGTCAGAATACTGAAGGCTTTTGTTGCGCCGGCCTCCGAAAGGGGACCGACAAGACGGTTTGAACGGTTCGAAAACGCGCTGGGGGAATGTCCCGAGTGGCAACGGGGGGGGACTGTAAATCCCCTGCGTAAGCTTCGCAGGTTCGAGTCCTGCTTCCCCCACCACGCGCTTTCGAAACGACAATCAGGACGACGAACCGGACCGGTCGCCGAGGCCCCGCCTTACGGGGAGGGTCCGAGGCGGTCTCCGCGCGGGTATAGCACAATGGTAGTGCAGCAGCCTTCCAAGCTGAGGATGTCGGTTCGATCCCGTCTACCCGCTCCAGGTTTTTGAATGCACACAGCGCCCCTCAACCCGGGCCATCAGGAGTTTGGCCATGGCCAAGGAAAAGTTCGAACGTAACAAGCCGCA